>NZ_JBNNOB010000004.1:0-58799 GCF_050274375.1 Sphingomonas sp. NPDC019816 | reverse complement strand
GGTGGCGGTCGATGCCGCCACCCGGACAGGGCGCTTATGCCTGATACCGCAACGTGTTTGCGAACCCCTCATTGGCCTTGGTCATCTTGGCGATCTTGCGCAGATGAGCGCGGACATGTCGCTCGAACCGGTGATCGTCATGGATGCCCGTCATGCGATATTCGTCCTGACCGAGCAGCGTCTTCACCTGCGCGGCGAAGGCGGCCTGATCGTCGGTCGACGCGTGCGTCCGCAACGCCCGGCACACCCATTCCTCCGCTGCCGCCTTGTCGTAATCGTCCCGGGCATCATAGCCGCGCCGATCGGCCGCCGCCTGATCGAGCCGGGCGGCCGCCATCCGGCGGTCCAGCCATGTGCGAACGCGGTCGCCGTCCCATGCCGTCGCCATGTCGTTCATCCGCTTTTCCATCGTCCCGTCATGCGCCGACTTCATCGCCCGGGGTTCGGTCAGGGCGCGACCTGAACGGTGAAGCTGAACCACGCGCCATCGGCATGATCGTAGAGGCGGACCAGCGCGTCATCGACCTTGGCGTTGAAATGGCTGGACGTGCTGCGGTCATAGCCGCGCACGCCGCCATCCTCCATCTCCATATGGATCTGGGCCCCGGCGCCGATATCCTGCAATTCGGGAAGGGTGCCCCCGAACTTCGAGGCCCGGTCGCCGTCAAAGCCCTGAAGATGACCGCCGCGCGCTTCCGCCGCGATTTTCAGGTGGCGGGCGGCCAAATGGTCATACAGGCCGGCCACCTTCTTGCCGGTCACCAGCGCATGGGCCGAGGCCGCGATTATCGCACGGATATGTGGTTGCATGGCTTCGCCTGACACAGCGTGCGGCCCGGATCAACCTCACCCCCCCCGATGGTCATATACCCGCTTGACAAAAGCGGCCATACATACATATTAGCATCTGTTCATATCTTGATGGATGCATGACACAGGACGAGGGAACGCAGCTGGCCGAACTATTCCGCTTGCTGGGCGAGCCGAACCGGCTTCGCCTGGTGGTGGCCTGTCTCGACGGGCCGCGATCGGTGGGGGAACTCACCGAACAGGTGGGCATCAGCCAGAGCCTGGTTTCGCAACATCTGCGGCTGTTGCGTGCCGGTCGATTGCTGAAGCAGGCGCGGTCGGGACGAAACGTCTTCTACGCGCTGCCCGACTGTCACGTTCGTACCATGCTGACCAACATGATGGACCACGTGCTGGAACCCGAAGATCACGGACACGAGGACTGAAACATGAGCGTCAATGTCGAAATGGTGAAGTGCGCCTGCAATGACTGCGTCTGCGTCGTCAGCACCAGCAATGGTGTCGAGGCCGAGGGCCGCATCTTCTGCGGTGAGAATTGTGCCAATCATCACCAGCAGTCGGCGGGCTGCGACCATGCCGGTTGCCCCTGCCACGGCTGATCCGCGATATCCTTATCGCCTAGGAAGGGACCGGTGAAAGCCGGTCCCTTCTTCGTTGGCGAGGCCCGCACACCGCCGCGGCGATACTTGCGCGGGAGCAAGGCCCGTTGGTAGGACCAGAAAGCGGCTCATATAGATCGACCGGCTTGACGCGCAGGCCACCCTCTCGGACATAGAAACGATCACGTACCGAACTGGTCCGACCAGGCTGGTGTGCATCTTGAGTTACGAGCGCGGGGCATGATCGGTCGTACGACATCAGGGGGTTTGGCTTGCCGTCGCGATCACCATGCGTCCGATGGCCGCTGTCGCCTGCCGCGCGTGGTGATCCCGTGAACTTCCCGTCCGAACCAGCGCGCGCG
Organism: Sphingomonas sp. NPDC019816; assembly: GCF_050274375.1. Taxonomy (NCBI): domain Bacteria; kingdom Pseudomonadati; phylum Pseudomonadota; class Alphaproteobacteria; order Sphingomonadales; family Sphingomonadaceae; genus Sphingomonas; species Sphingomonas sp. NPDC019816. The sequence continues at coordinate 57,028 of NZ_JBNNOB010000004.1, read as the reverse complement.
TCGAAGCCGGTGGACGTCGCCCTTGAGGCATTGATCGCCCGCCGCAAGCTGTTGCCCGGCGCACGGCTGCCGTCCGAGCGGGCCCTGGCGGAAGCGCTGGGCGTATCGCGGAACAGCCTGCGCGAAGCGATGAACCGACTCGCGGCGCGGGGGCGGATCACCATTCGGCCCCGCGCCGGCGCCACCCTGGCCGAGCCCCCCGCGCAATGGACCGAGCGGATGATCGCGGCACCACTGGCGCCGCTGATGAAGGTCGATCCCGGCTATGACCATGATATCTTCGAAGTGCGCGAAGCGCTGGACGGCACCGCCGCCTATCATGCGGCGCGGCGCGCCGATGGGGTGGACAAGGACCGTATCCGCCGCCGGTTCGACGCCATGGAGAAGCTGCACGGTGAGGGGGATCTGCTGGCGGCGTCCCATGCCGATGCCGCCTTCCACCTCGCCATCGCGCATGCCTCGCACAACGCCGTGCTGACCCATGTGATGTCCAGCCTGTTCGGACTGTTGCACACCAGCATCTCGCAGAGCCGGCAGAAGATCTATGCGGTGCCGCTGACCTTCGACGCACTGTCGGTGCAGCACCGCACGATCATGGACCGCATCCTGGCCGGTGACGCCGATGGCGCGCGCGATGCGGCCGATGTCCATCTCGCCTTCGTGCGCGACACGGTGCGACGGGTCGAGGAGGACCTGGCCCGCGACGCGCGCGCCGCCGCCGCCCGTGATGTCGGCGACATGCTATAGCCCCTGGGGAACGTGCCGATGATCATTTCCGCTACCACCGACTATCGCGAAGCTGCCCGCCGCCGCCTGCCGCCGTTCCTGTTCCACTATATCGATGGCGGGGCCTATGCCGAACATACGCTGGGGCGCAACGTATCCGACCTCTCGGAGGTGGCCTTGCGCCAACGCGTGCTGCGCGATGTCGCGGACATCGACCTGACGACCACATTGTTCGGCCAGGCGGTCGACATGCCGGTGGTGCTGGCGCCGGTCGGTCTGACCGGGATGTATGCGCGGCGCGGCGAAGTGCAGGCGGCGCGCGCGGCGGCGACCAAGCGGGTGCCCTTCACCCTGTCGACGGTGTCGGTGTGCGCGATCGACGAGGTGCAGCGGCAATCGTCCGCGCCGATCTGGTTCCAGCTCTATGTGCTGAAGGATCGCGGTTTCATGCGCGACGCGCTGGAGCGCGCGCAGGCGGCGGGGGTGACCACATTGGTGTTCACCGTCGACATGCCGGTGTCCGGTGCGCGCTACCGCGATGCCCATTCGGGCATGTCGGGGCCCTATGCCCCATGGCGGCGCATGATCCAGGCGATGCTGCATCCGCGCTGGGCCTGGGATGTGGGCTTGCGCGGCCGCCCGCACGATCTGGGCAACATCTCGGCCTATCGCGGCGCGGCGACGGGCCTGAAGGATTATATCGGCTGGCTGGGCGCCAATTTCGATCCGTCGATCAGCTGGCGCGACCTTCAGTGGATTCGCGACGTCTGGAAAGGCGCGATCGTCATCAAGGGTATCCTGGATGTCGAGGACGCGCGCGAGGCGGTGCGGTTCGGTGCGCAGGGTATCGTCGTGTCCAACCATGGCGGGCGGCAGCTGGACGGCGTGCTGTCGTCGGCGCGGGCGTTGCCGGCCATCGCCGACGCGGTGAAGGGACAGATCGCGATCCTCGCCGACTCGGGTATCCGCTCGGGCCTGGACGTGGTGCGGATGCTGGCGCTGGGGGCCGACGCGACCCTGCTGGGGCGTGCGTTCATCTATGCGCTGGCGACCCATGGCGAGGCGGGCGTCGCCAACCTCCTCGACCTGTTCGCGCGCGAAATGCGCGTGGCGATGGCGCTGACCGGCGTAAGGAGGATCGCCGATATCGACGCCACCATCCTCGCAGGGTGAGCGCGCGGGTGAGTGCGGACGACCGATGGTCCGTACGAACGTTGGTGGCGGCGGCCGGAAACGGGGAAAGCTTTGACGCTTCGCACTGTCTTCCATAATATGGGCGTCAATTCCATAATAAGGAGAGTGCGCCGATGCCCGATTGGAGCCGCAGGACCTTCCTGATGTCGAGTTCGGCGGCATTGGTGATGCCGTCAACCGGTGCCCCGGCCGCCAAGCCCGTGATGTCTGCCGACCCTGATGCGGTGACCCCCGGAGCCGCGCATTGGCTCGAAGCGGTGCCCCCCGAAAGCCATGAGGGGGTGACATGGGGCCAGCCCTGGCCGCGTGGCACGCGGATGGCGCGCGAATATCGGCTGGCGGGGAGCGGCGACACGCAGGCGTTGCAAAGCTGGCCGCTGGCCTGGTGGCCGGACGGGTCGATCAAATGGACGGGCCACGCCGCCCCGGCCGACGCCGGCCGCACCGGCGGGTTGCGGGTGGAGGCGGGGCGCGGTCGGGCCGCACCTGGCGCCGTCCGGCTGCGCCAAACGGCCGATGCGATCAGCGTGTCGGTCGATGGGACCGTCTGGACGATCGGCCGTCAGGGTGGCGCCATCATCCGTACCGCGACGCGTGGGGGCAGGGTGGTGATGCGCGACGTCGGCCTGACCGCTACCGCGCTCGGCCATTCCCAGGACGATGACGACGGCCGGCAAGCGACGCGGCTGTTGCGCTATGCCGGGCGGATCGCGCGGACGGTCGTCGAGCAGGATGGGCCGATCCGCGCCGTCGTCCGGGTCGAAGGCATGCATCAGGGCGAGGGCGAACAATGGCTTCCCTTTTCGCTTCGTCTCTATTTCCATGCGGGATCGGATTCGGTCCGTATCGTTCACAGCCTGATATTCGATGGCGATCCGGCGCACCGCTTCGTCCGGGGGTTGGGGCTTGAGGGCGAGGTGCCGATGGTGGACGCGCTGCCCGATCGGCATGTGCGGTTCGCCGGCCAAGATGGCGGCCTTTGGGCGGAGGCGATCCGGCCTCTGACGGGCCTGCGTCGCGATCCCGGCAAGGCGTTCCGCCAGGCCCAGACCGAGGGCAGGGCGATCCCCCCGCTTGCGACCATGGCACCCGCCGTGCGTGACAAGCTGGACTATATCCCCGCCTGGGGCGATTTCCGTCTTCGGCAACCCAATGCCGGTGGCTTTGCGATCACCAAGCGGACAGGGCCCGGCCATGGCTGGATCGAGGTCGATGGTGGAGGCCGGGCGGCGGGGCTGGGCTATGTCGGTGGGGTGAGCGGGGGCGTCGCCTTCGCGATGCAGGATTTCTGGCAGCGTTGCCCCGTTGGGCTGGACGTCAGCGGCGCGGCGGGCGATGCGGCGCGCTTCAGCCTGTGGTATCACGCGCCCGACGCCCCCGCGATGGACCTGCGCTTCTATCACGATACCATGGGCATGGCCGATTATGCCCACCAGAATCTCGGCCTCGACATCACCTATGAGGATTTCGAGCCCGGCTGGGGCGAGGCGACCGGTATCGCCCGGACGACGGAATTCCGGCTCTGGGCCTTGCCCGCCACCCCGCCGCGCGCGCGCCTTGCCCGCATGGCCGCACAGACCGTCGCGCCGCCGCGCATCGTGCCGGCGAATGCGACGATCCATGCCGCCGGGGTTTTCGGCATCTGGAACCAGGCGGGCCCCTCGGGGCCCGGGCTGCGCGGCGCGATCGAGGCGCGGGCGACGCGCGAACTGGACTTCTATATCGGGCAGGTCGACCAGCGGCGTTGGTACGGCTTCTGGAACTACGGCGATGTCATGCACAGCTATGACGGGGACCGGCATGTCTGGCGCTACGACATCGGCGGCTACGCCTGGGACAATAGCGAGCTGTCGACCGATTTGTGGCTATGGTACGCCTATCTGCGCACCGGCCGGGCCGACGTGTTTCGCATGGCCGAGGCGATGACGCGCCATACCAGCGAGGTCGATGTCTATCATCTCGGCCGGTTCAAGGGATTCGGCACGCGCCACGGCGTGCAGCATTGGGGCGACAGCTCCAAGCAGCCCCGCATTTCCAACGCCGCCTTCAAGCGCATCTTCTATTATATCGCGGCCGATGAGCGCTGCGGCGACCTGATGCACGCGCTGGTCGATTGCGACCAGACGCTGCGCAATGTCGAGATCGGCCGAAAGGTCGAGGCGCGCCTGGACGGCTCGAGGCCGCCGGGGGGGACGGGTGCGGTGCTGCCCGACCAGCCGTTGCCGCCGGGCCAGGTCTTCGTGCAATTCGGAACGGTCTGGGGGCCGCTGGTGGCGGCGTGGATGACCGAGTGGGAGCGGACGCGGGATCCGCGCTGGCGCGACCGGATCGTGGCCGGCATGCAGTCGCTGGCGGCGTTGCCCAAACAATGGTTCGCGGGCGGCGCGCCGTTCGATCTTGCCACCAAACGGTTCGTCGGCGGCGGCGACCGCGTCAGCATGAGCCATTTGAACGGCGTTTTCGGCGTCTTCGAGACGATGGCCGAACTGCTCGATCTGCTCGACGTACCGGCCTATCGGGAGGCGTGGCTGGATTATTGCGCCTTCTATAATGCGTCCGAGACGGCCTTCGGCGCCAAGACGGGTGACGTCGGCAAGGGGCGGGGGCTGACCCAGGCGCATTCGCGCTTTACCGCCTATGCCGCGGTTCAGCGCGACGACCCGTTGCTGGCGAGACGCGCCTGGGCGGAGTTCAACGGCACCGGCGACCGGGCCGGACGCGATCAGAAGAAGGGCACGTACCGGATCATGCCGCCCGCCGTGCTCAATCCGGTCGATGAAATGGACGATGTGTCGACCAACGATGCCGCGCAATGGGGACTGGCGGCGACCGCCAACCTCGTACTGCTGGCACCCCTGCTCGATCGCGCTGGCGCATGATCGCCGTCATGCTGGCGGCGTTTGTGGCGGCGACGGCCGCGCCCGCTTCCCGGCTGGCGGACGAATTCAAGGCGAACGACCTTTCGCGCTGGCGGATCGAGGCGGAGCCGGGCGCGCATGTCACCGCGAAGGACGGTGTCCTCGACATCGAGGCGGCCGATGGCGTGACCTTGTGGTATCGCCATGCGCTGACGGGCGCGGTCGCGATCGAGTATGACGTGATGGCCGTGCGGGCGGGCGGCCCGTATGACGCGGTCAGCGACGTCAACGCCTTCTGGATGGCGCATGATCCGCATGTGCCCAGCGGATCGGTGCTGGCGCGGCGGCGGAACGGTGCCTTTGCCGCCTATGACGACCTGCGTACCTATTATGTCGGGATCGGCGGCAATCGAAACACCACCACCCGGATGCGGCGCTACGTCGGGCAAGCGGGCGTGCGCCCTCTGCTGCCCGAACATGATCGGCGCGATGCGGCGGCGATGCTCGTGCCCAATCGATGGACGCATATCCGCCTGATCGCGTGGGGGCAGGATATAGCGGTGGAGCGCGACGGCCGGCGATTGTTCACCCTGCACGACCCCGCGCCCTATCGGCGCGGCTGGTTCGGCCTGCGCACGACCCGGAGCCATTTGCGGGTGCGCAATGTGCGGATCAAGCAATTGGTTCGATAAAAATATGGGCCGGATCACAGTGATCCGGCCCGTCATAGTTGGAGGGAAAACGTCGCAGGGATACGGCTCAGAACTTGAGCTGGAACCCGGCGAAGAAGCGCTGGCCCGGATAGTAGAGATCAACCGGCATCGACTTGTTGATATAGAGTTGCGAATACTCCTTGGTGATGTTCTGCATCTCCATGAACAGCTGATAGTGCCATTCCGGGAAGCGGAACACGACCTTCGCATCCAGATATCCTTCACCCCGGCGATAGAGCGGATTGTTGCCGTTGGGCGCACTGACGACCGTATCCAGCCAATCGGACCGGTAATTGTAGCTCAGTCGCGCGTTCAACCAGCCCTTGTCGTAGAAAACGCTGGCGTTCCAGGTCCATTTCGACAGGCCCGGATATTCGCGCAATTCGGCATTGGTCGCATTGTTGATCAGGTTGGTTCGGATGGCACGCGCGAAGGTGGCGTTGGCACTCGCGCCGAAGCCGTCAAAGGGTTGGGGCAGGAAGGTGAACGCCGTCTGCGCCGTGGCCTCAATCCCATCCAGCAACGCGCCCGCGCCGTTCGTCGGCTGACGCACGGTATAGGTGATGCCATCCCGGAACAGATCGACGCCGCTGCGCGTGATGTTCTGGATGACGAAGCTGGAAATATCCTTCTTGAAATAGCCCAGGCTGACCATCGTATCCTTGTTGGGATACCAGGCCAGGTTGGCCTCCCACTGATTGACGCGATAGGGTTTCAGGTCGGGGTTGCCGGCGGTGCATACGTCGTCGGTGCCCGTGACCGTCTGGTCGTCGAGGCAGTTGATGTTGGGTACCAAGTCGAGCGGGCGGGGACGTGCCATGTTCTTGGCCCAGTTGCCCCGCAGAACAAGGTCCGGCGTGATTTCCAGCAAGGCATTGAATGTCGGCAGGATGTCGACATAGCTGTTGCTGAGCGAGAGTTGCTGTGCAGCGAGAACAACCTGCTCGGTTCCGCCCGTGGCGGTACGACGGTTGACGCGGCTGACATTGGTGCCGGTCCCGACATCGCGGGTATAGACATAGCGTACACCGGCATTGCCGCTCAGCCGCATGCCGAGAACGGTGGTCTCCACGTCCGCCTGTAGATAGCCGGCCGCAATCGTTTCCTTGATCTTGGCGCTGGGTATCTGGGGCAGGCCATCGGCGGTCAGCACCAGATCCTGATCGAAGCCCGACAGATCATAATATTGCGACAGCGCGCCCGAATTGAATTCGGGAATGGCAAGCCGCGATGGAATGTTCGAGGGCGCTCCCTGCAGGCCGGTGAACAGCGGTGCGCCGCCGGTTTGCGTCGAATTGCCGTTGACCAGCGCGACATATTCGGTCGGGGTCAGGAAGAAGGTATTGCCGTTACGCCGCGTGGTGACGTTGTTGGTGATATTGGTGTTGAACGACACGTTTGCCGAGGACTGGTACTTCGCCGGCGTCGATCCGCTGGCCGGGGTCAACAGGCGCGACCCGCCGCCACGATAGCTCACGAAATCCAGCCAGCGTAGCTGCGCGCCATATTCGATGGTCTTGAGGAAGGGCAGCCCGGTATCCCAACGGGCGTCCAGCTTCAGCTGGTCTTCGCTATTGGAATCCTGGCCAGGGCGATATTGCAATGTGGGGCCGACTGGCACGAGCAATTGCCCGTTGGCTCCACGCCGCGTCAAGTCGGTGTAGATGCTGGGGTCGGCCGGGTTGACGTTGGTCGGGAAGTTGAAGACCGGAATGCCTTGCGCGTTGCGGCGGTCCACGGTCACGCCGGCGACGCCGGTGCCGTAGGCGAGAAGGTTGGTATCCAGGACGCCCGACGCGGTGGCACGCGATGCCAGGAACTTCAGATTCAGGCGATCCAGCTTCCAGTCGAAACCAGTCGTGTAGTATTTCGAATCCAGGTCGTAGCTGAAGTTGCGACGTTGGACGCCAAGAATACCGCTCGCCCCGTTATAGACCGGCGCGGCCGCTGTCCCGATATTCACCGCGTTGTCAGCCGTGCGGAAACTGGTGACGACGTGATCCGCGCCAACGGTGGCGGTACCGGCCGTGATCTGGGGCCGCGACGTCGCGCCATTCAGTCCTGGCGACAACGGCGCATCATAGTTGAACCGTTCGAAGCGGCCCATGTCGAGCGAGTAATTGGCATCCTGAAGTTTCTGATTGCGCTTATTGATCTGCGCGCCCGCAAAGGCACGGAAGTTGTTGGCGAATTCATATTGAAGCTGAAAGTCGCCGGAAATGCGCTTGTCGTTGCGGACCCAGTTGCGATAGCGCGGGACGGTCGGAGCCCAGTCGAAGAACTGCGTCTCACACGCCAGACGGCGTGCCGTTGCAGCGGCGGTCGTGGCGCCGCCGACATTCGCGCAACTGGCATAGGTGTTGAAGTTCGCATAATTCGGGTCGGCGACCGTCTTCTGATCGGAGCGGTCGAAATCGGCGATGCGCTGCCAATTGGTGTTGCTGATATAATCCTGACGCGTCGTCTTGTCGTCATAGGTGACGTTGACCAATATGCCGAGCCCGTCGACCAGGAAATGGGGGGTGCCGGCAATGAGGGTCAGGCGCGGGCGCCAGTTCTGCGTCGTGTCGAGATGTTGCGCCGACCCGACCAGCGACGCCAGCGCCTTCTTCAGTTCCAGCGGCCGACGGGTTTCGATCGACACGGTGCCACCGAGACCGCCTTCGGTGAGGTTCGCGGCATAGCCCTTGTAGACATCGATCGATTTGACGAGTTCGGTTGCCAGTTCGCGAAAGTCGCCCGAGCGTTCGCCGGTGGCCGACATCTGGCTGACGCCGTTGATTTCGACGCAGTTGAGATCGGGCTCGACACCACGAATCGAGACTTTCACGCCTTCGCCGAAATCGCGGCTCAACTGAACGCCGGTAATCCGCGCCAGGCTGTCGCCGACATTCTTGTCGGGGAAGCTCGCAATGTCATCCGCGACGATCGAGTCGACAATGGTATCCGCCTTGCGCTTGCGGGCGATCGCCGATTGAAGCGACGCGCGTGTGCCGACAACGATGATGTCGGCGGGGCTGACGCCATCGATCGCGTCAGTGGTTTTGCCCCCTCGGGTGGACTGGCTGGCCCCCGATGACGATGCGCTGTCCTGGGCAAGAGCAGGCGAACCGAACATCAGTCCGGCCGCCAGCACGCTCCAGGCAGAAGTACGCAGCATCAGCCGGGCGAATCCCCGATCCTGCGCCTCCGATGATACAGTGGTCGCGGCGAAACCTGTCATGGCATCCTCCCTCTCACCCGACCGTCCTGCCGCTATTTTACGGCTCGTGACGGTGGGGCCCTCCAATGGAATAAACTGTATATAACCACATTGTGGAATGCAATCATATAGATTGGAATTATCTGAAGCGCTGCTATGATCGTCGGCGTCCGGCCAAGTCGGCGACAAGCAATTGAGAAAAGAAGAAATATTGGATGGGAGGGTGGTGTGATCGGTAAGCGGGCGTTCAATTCTGGGATGGCGCCGTGTGCATTGCTCATCGCAATCAATGGACCCGTGGCCGCGAGTCCGGCGCAGGAGCAGGCGCGGCGGGTAGAGCATCTGGACCGGGGAGTGGTCGCGGTTCCCGCGAAGGGGGGCGGGGTGCTAGTCAGTTGGCGTTCGCTCGCCACCGATCCTCGAAGCGTCGGCTTCGAGGTCTTTCGCGACGGCCGCAAGATCACGCGGCGGCCTGTCACCGCATCGACCAACTTCCGCGACGCTGACGGGACGGCCGCCAACCGCTATGCCGTGCGCATGATCGCATCCGGGGCGGCGGGCGCGACCAGCCCTGCGGTGTCGGTCTGGGCGAGGGGCTATGCCTCCATCCCGCTCGATCCGCCGCCCGGCGGTACGACGCCCGATGGCGAGGCTTATGGCTATACCGCGAACGATGCCGGGATGGGCGATCTGGATGGGGACGGGCAGCCCGATCTGGTGCTGAAATGGGATCCGACCAACAGCCACGACAACAGCCAGGCGGGCTATACCGGACCGGTCTATCTCGACGGCTATACGCTGGCGGGCAAGCGGCTGTGGCGGATCGACCTGGGCCGCAATATCCGCGCCGGCGCCCATTACACCCAGTTTCTGGTACAGGATTTCGACGGCGACGGCCGTGCCGAGGTGGCGGTCAAGACGGCCGACGGCACGGTCGATGGCACGGGCCAGGTCATCGGCGATGCAAAGGCCGACTGGCGCGAGCATGACGGCGAGGTACCGCAGGCGGACAGGACCGGCGCGCACATCACGGCCGATGGGCGCCGGGTCGCGAAGCTGGCGGGGCGCATCCTGACCGGGCCGGAATATCTGACGGTATTCGACGGGCGGACCGGCCGCGCGCTGGCGACTGCGCCCTATGATCCGCCGCGCGGGCCGCGCAACGACCCCGATTTCGCATGGATGGCGAAGCATTGGGGCGATGGCTATGGCAATCGCGTCGACCGGTTCCTGGCGGGTGTCGCCTATCTGGACGGCCGGCACCCCAGCATGATCTTCGGGCGCGGATATTATGGCCGGACCGCCATCGCCGCCTGGGACTATCGAGCGGGTAAGCTGACGAAGCGCTGGCTATTCGATACGGATCAGCCGGGCAATCAGGATTATGCCGCGCGGGGCAATCACCAGCTCAGTATTGCCGATGTGAATGGCGATGGCCGGGACGAGGTGATCTACGGCTCGATGGCGGTCGATGCGGACGGCAAGGGGCTATGGACGCAGCCGCTCTATCACGGCGATGCGATGCATGTCGGCGACCTCGACCCGACGCGTCCGGGACTGGAGAAATTCGGCGTGTTCGAGGAAATTCCGCGCAATGGCGGGATCGGCTCGGCCCTGCTCGACGCGCGGACCGGCGAGATTTTGTGGACCACGCCGGCGGCGCACGACACCGGGCGCGGCCTGTCCGCCGATATCGATCCGCGCCATGTCGGCGAGGAGATGTGGGGATCGAACCAACCCGACCTCTATGACGTCCATGGCAAGGCGATCGGGCCGCGTCCCCGCCAGACCAATTTCGCGATATGGTGGGACGGCGACCTGCTTCGCGAGCTGCTCGACGGCACGACCATCTCGAAGTGGAACTGGAAGATGGGCAAGGCCGAGCCGCTGCTGGTGGCCGAGGGCGCGGCGTCGAACAACGGGACCAAGGCCAATCCGGCGCTTCAGGCCGACCTGATCGGCGACTGGCGCGAAGAGGTGGTGTGGCGCAGCGCCGACAATCGCGAACTGCGCATCTACACCACGCCGTGGCCCACGACGCACCGGATCACGACCTTGTTGCAGGACCCGGTCTATCGTGCGGGCATCGCGTGGCAGAACACCGCCTATAACCAGCCGCCGCACACCGGCTTTTATCTGGGCATCACCAAGCCGTCCGACACGGCGGAGTGAATGGACGGGCGTGACCCGGTCAGAGGACCGGGTTACGTCCCCAAAGCTGATCGTAGCGCCAGCCCGACAGATCCTCGACCACCTCGCGGGTCATCGGGCTGGCGGGTTCGCGTTCCCCGGCGCGCAGTCGTTCGATCTCGTCCATCAGCACCGCATGGCTTGCCGGGTCGAGCCGGAAGCGCAGCGAGACCCACAGGCCAAAGGCGAGCAGCGCCAGCGTGCCGCCGACCATCACCGCGACGATGGCGTGGACGGTCGCCGAGGATTGGCTGGCCGCGCCGGTAACGAATCCCGAGGCTTGCAGGATCTGCCCCACCGCGATCAGGGCGGCGGCCTGCGACATCTTGCGCACGAAGGTCATGACGCCGGCAAAGGCGCCCTCGCGGCGACGGCCGGTGACGATCTCGTCGACATCGGCCATGTAGTTATAGGTCGCCCACGGGATATAGTTGAGCGCGCCGCGTCCCAGCCCCGCAAAGGCGACCGGCAGGACGAAAATCCAGCCGCTCGCCCCCTGGCCCGTCCACCACAGCCCCAGGAACAGCAGCACCCCCAGCGCGAAGCTGCCCACCGCGATCCGGTAGGCGCGGGCCGGCGAGGCGCGCAGCGCGAAATTGATCGCCAGCAGGACCGCCACGGTCTGCACGGCATAGGTCAGGCCCGCCAGGTTCGACACCGCCAGCGTCGTGCCGCCCAGCGCGAAGACCACGAAATAGGCGAAGGCGGCGTTGAAGATGTCCTGGCTGATATAGCCGCCCAGATACATGCCCAGATGCAGGCGGAACGCGCGGATGCGCAGCGTCGAGAACAGGTTGCGGTACAGGTCGCGGATCGCGGCCAGCGGCGTCATGCGCTCGCGGGCCAGCGCCATGGTCTCGGCCGAGCGCGGCCGCTCCCAGCTGAACAGATAGAGCATCGTCGCCGACAGCATGAACAGCGCGGAGAACAATATGCCCATATACAGATAGGTGTCGGGCGAATCCTTGCCCAGATGCTCGATCAGGCGGCCGGGCAGGATGGCGGCGAGGATCGCCGAAATCTGGCCGCACATGATCCGCCACCCGGCGAACTTGGCCTTGGTCCGGTAATCGCTCGCCATTTCGGCGGCCAGCGTCTCGAACGGAATGATCTCGAGCGCGTAGACGAGCTCGAACAGGACATAGGTTACGAGATAATACCAGAAGCTCTGGCCTGCGATCCACATGATCGCGAAGGACGGCAGCAGCGGGATGGCGGCGAGGATGAAGGCGCGCCGCCGCCCGAACTTCCGCCCCGCCCAGGTGTTGCCGAACCGATCGGAGATATAGCCGATCGTCGGGCTGGCCACCGCGTCGAGCACGCGGGCGATGCCGAAGATCAGCGTCGCCTGCGCCGCCGACAAGCCGCAAAAGGTCGTGTAGAAGAACAGCACCCATGTGCTGATGACCGCCATCGAGCCGGCGCCCAGAATGTCGTTCGATCCATAGGCGGCGAAATTATACCAGCGGACCGGGCGGGCCGGGGCGGGCGCGATGGCGGGGCCGGACATCAGATATAGGTCCGCAGGAATTCGCCCAGCGCACAGATCGCCAGGCTCTGACCATAGGGCATCGAGGTCAGCGCGATGTCCTTGTAGAACTGCATGGTGTCACCCATCGCCGTGCCGAAGCTGACCTGCTTCAACTCGCCTTGCTCGTCGATATTGGCGAGCACCGCGCGGATCGCCTTGATCCCCACCGCCTCATAGTGGCGCGGCAGATAGCCCTTCCGCACCGCCTTCAGGATGCCATAGGCGAAGCCGGCGGTGGCCGACGCCTCCAGATAGCTGGTCGGATCAACGATCAGCGTGTGCCACAAGCCGCTCTCGTCCTGATGCTCGGCCAGGGTCTTCACCTGCGCGGCCAGCGTATCGATCAGGAAGGTGCGGAACGCGTCGCCCGGCGGCAGATCGAGCATCTCGATGATCTCGGGGATCGCGATCGTGACCCAGCAATTGCCGCGCGCCCATAGCGCACCCGCGAAATTGTGGCGGCCGTCGAAGGTCCAGCCGTGATACCAAAGCCCGGTCTGGCGATCGAACAGATATTTGATGTGGATGAGGAACTGGCGCTTGGCCTCCTCGATATAATGCGGGCGGTCCAGGATCTGGCCGATGCGGGCGAGCGGCAGCACGCTCATCATCAGCGTGTCGTCCCACATTTCCTGCGGGTTCTCGTCATTGAAGACGATATGCTGGAAGCCGCCTTCCTCGGTCTTGGGCAGGCCGTCATCGGCCATCAGCCATTCGGCCCAGATGTCGAGATAGGGCAGATAGGTCTGGTCGCCGGTCTGCTCGTACAGGTTGGCGAGCGTCAGGAAGGGCGACATGGTGTTGATGTTCTTGGTCGGCGTGCCGGCGGCGAACCGGTCCTCGAACCATTTCAGCATGACGTCCCACGCCTGCTCGTCGCCGGTCTGCTCACAATAACGGTACAGGCCGAACAGGCCGATGCCGTGCGTCCATTCCCAGTCGTTCCACCCCTTGGTGTCGATGACGCGTCCGTCGTCCAGGCGGAGCAGGAACTCGCCCGTCTCGTCCTTGATGTTGACGAGGTTGTCGATCAGCTTGGTGATCTGCGCCGTCACCTCGGCGCGCGGGATGTCGTGATTAAGGGCTGCCACGGGAAATCGTCTCCGAAAGATCAGTGCGTTGGATAGAGGTCGCGATAAACGGGTGCGGCCAGGTCGGTGACCGGCACACCGCCGCGCGTGTGATGCAGGGTGACGAGGCGCACCGGCTCGATGGTGTTGCCGGCCGCGCCATCGCTGGTGACGGCGAGCGCCAGGGTGTTGCGGCCGCGATGATGCAGGACGCCTTCCGGGATGGGGAAGACCCGCTGCGGCCCGACATTGGCCACGAACTGGCCCATGTTCCATCCGTTGACGAAGATCAGCACGCGGTAGCGGGTCGGCGAGCGGGGCGTTGTGGCGTCCCCGATCTGAAGCCCGATGGTCGCATCCTCGCCCTTGGCAACGGAGAGGTCGAAGTCGGTGCGATACCAGCTGGTGCCGGCATGGGGCCGGGCTTCGCCCAGCGTCACCTGTTGCCAATCGGCGTCGGCGAAGCCCGGCAATGTCCAGCCCATCCGCTCGCCATACAGGCCGCCATTGTTGCTGGGGCCGCGCGCGACATCGCGCAGGTCCTCGCCACCCGCACGGCCCTGGATCTTCCAGGCGATCGGTACCGCGAAGCTCTCGCCCCCCGGCCGATCGAGCGAGACGGATATCAGGCCGCGTGGTTCCTTGTGCGCGTCATCGACGTCCAAGTCCCAGTTATGGCCGTTTACCCGCACCATCGCCGCCAGCACATGCTCGCCCGGCGCCTGGGCCGCGGCGGGCAGATCGAACGCCGCAACCCCGGTCGTAATCGGTCGGGGCAGGCCGCCCGCCAGCACATGCTGGCCGACCAGCTTTCCATCGAGGAAGAGTTGCAGCATGCCCGCGCCGCCCGCGCCGTAATGCATGGTGACGGTCCGTGCCTCGGCCGAGCCGGTGAAGCGCCCGCGATACCAGACATCGCCGTCGTGGAAGCCATAGGCATCGGCCCCCAGGTTGGGCTGTCCCGTCGGTGGTCGAATGGTGGCGACGTTGCGCGCGCGCCCGGCGACGGTCCAGCCGCTGTCGTCAAAATCCGCCCGCGCCTCGGGCGAGCCCGGCGCATAACGCCACGTCCCCGCCATCAGGTCGGGCAGGGGGAGATCGCCGGGGCCGGGCAGGGGGCGCCTGGCGACAAGGCTGCCGCTCGGTGTGGAGGTGACCGGCACCGCCTGCCCGTTCCAGCGTACCGAACGGATCGTCGCGGACCCCCAGATTTCGAGCGGTGCCGCGGCCTCGGTATCCCCGGTCAGGTCGAGCATGCCGCCGCGCACCGTGGCGCGGCGAACCAGCGCCGGTCCGCGCTCCAGCAGGCCGTCCTGCCGGAAGAAGGACTGGCCGGCGGCCACATCGCCGATCAGCAGCAGCAACGGCGCCCGGCCGCCGCCCTCTATGCGCACGCGGGCGAGGCCGCGATGCGTATAGGTCAGGCGAAGATCGCCCCGCGCGGCATCGAAGTCGCTGGCGACCTGTCCGTCGATCACCGTGACCTTGGGCGCGGTGGCATAGCGCAGCATCGTCTCACCCGGCTCTCCGCTACGGCCATAGAAGAGCGCGACATCCTCCGCGCCGTGACGGATCGAGGTTTGCAGTTCCGAGGTGGAATAGACCAGACGCTGGCGTTCGAGGTTCACCCCCGCCACCAACAGCTTGGCGTCGCGGCCATGCAGTTCGCTGGTAAAGCTGTAGCGCCCATCGGGCAGGTCGGCCGTGACCGTGAAACGTGCGTCGCCGGTCGCATTGGACGGCTTGGGCGCGACGAACAGCAGGCGCGCGTCGGTGTCGGGATTACGGTCGTGATAGACCTGCACCGCGTCGCTGCCCGCAATGGTGACGGGCGGCGCCTTCTCCAGCCGGGCCAGATCGGGCACGGCGGCGAGGAACTGGCCGATCTGCTTCAGCTCCAGCGCCTTGGGTCGCAGGTTGCGCGCCTCGTCGATCGCCGAGCCATAGTCGTAGGAGGTATAGACCACGGGCGCGGGCAGCCAGCCCCAGCTGGTGCCGCCATAGCCCATGTAAATGCTCTGGATGGCGATGCCGTTGGCGATGTTGGTGCCGTAGAAGACCCGCTGATAGCCGCTGCCGCGCTGGATCGCGTTGCACGGATACATGCCGTTCGACCCCCAATAGTCGAACCAGCCGCCGCCGAATTCCGCGATGAAGCCGGGCGTCCTGGGCGAGGCGCTGGCACCGCCCTTCGCGCCGCCGGGGCCGTACAGGCCCCAATCGGGGGCGGGGGCGCCGCGCGTGGGCTTATTGTCGACACCGCACACGCCGCCGGGATAACCGTCGAACGCATAGAGTTCCTGCGGCCCCTCGACCGTCAGCGGCACGTTCGAGCTTTTGGGCACCCAGTAGCCGTTGCGCCCCTGATCGTTGTGGAACATGGGCACGGTGATGCCCTGGCCACGCGCCTTGTCGTACAGATGCCGCATATAGCGGCTCTGCGCGGGCGTGGTGAGCGCCAGTTCGTTTTCGATCTGGTGAAGGATGACGGTCCCACCGCGCCCCAGCTGGTGGCGCGCGATGATCGGATTGATGCGGCCCAACCACTCGTCGACCGCCGCCAGATATTCGGGATCGTCGGTGCGCGCCTTGCCCGACTGGTTGACCAGCCATCCCGGAAAGCCGCCCCGCGACAGCTCGGCGTTCACATAGGGCCCGGCGCGGGTGATGACATATAGCCCTTCCTCCTGCGCCATGGTCAGCAACCGGTCGATGTCGCGGATGCCGCTGAAGTCGTACACGCCCTGTTTCGGGCTGTGGAATCCCCAATCGATATAGATGGCGACGGTGTTGAAGCCGCTGGCCTTCATCTTCTGGAGGATGTCGCGCCACAAATCGGGCGAGGGCAGGCGGAAGGGGTGGAATTCGCTCGACCAGATCAGCGTCGGCTTGCCGTCGATGCGCAGCGAATGGCGGTCGAAGGTCACGCGCGGTGTCGGATCGGTCGGCGCGGCCTGCGGCATGGCCGCCCCCGCCAGCAACAAGGCGGCGATCATGCTCATGCGAAATGGAACATCGGCGTCAGGGGCGCTTCGACCGGGCGATTGCCCGGCTGCACCTCCATCAGATCGGCCATATAGTCCCACCAGCGCTGCATGACCGGCTGACCCGGCAGCATGTCGCGCCGGTCGTCGGGGCGTAGCCGCAGAACGGCGAACAGGGCGTTCGTCTCTTCGTCGAGGAAGATCGAATAGTCGTAGATACCCGCCTCGCGCAGCGCCTCGGCGAGATCGGGCCAGATCGTGTCGTGACGGCGGCGATATTCCTCCGCCATGCCGGGCTTCAGCATCATGCGAAAAGCGATGGGCTGGCTCATGCGTCGTCTCCGGGGATGTTGAGGCCGTGGCGTCGGGCGAAGGTCGCGAAGCGCGCGAGCCAGGGATGCGGCTTGCCATCCGCGTCGATCAGGCGGGGGCCGTGCCCGCCCGTCTCCACGATGTGCAACTCGGCGGGGCGGGGCAGGGCGTGGACCGCCTGGAACATCGCGATGCTGTTGGCGACCGGGACGACCGGATCGTCGGCGGCATGGCCCAGAAAGGTCGGCGGCATGTTGGCTGGCAGGTTCAGCTCGGCGGAATAGCGCGCGGCCTGCGTCGCGTCGGCATCGCGGCCGAGCAATTCGCGCTTCGACTGGCCATGGGTGAAGGCTTGGGTCATCGTGATGACCGGGAAGAACAGCCCGACGACTTGAACGCCGGTCGCCTGCGCGTCCGTCGCATCGACCGGCCGATAGGTCGCCAGCATCGATCGCGCGGCGAGGCGCGCGGCCAGATGCCCGCCGGCCGAAAAGCCCATCGCCGCGATATTGTCCGGGTCGATCCCCCATTCGCCGGCCCGCGCGCGGATCACGCGAAGCGCGCGCTGCGCATCCTGAAGCGGTGCGTCCGGGCCCGCCGCCCAGCCGTCATGCGGCAGGCGATAGAGCAGGTCGAACGCGGTGACCCCTTGCCCGGCGAACCAGCGCGCGACGGGGGACGGCTCACGCCCGACCGCGACACGGGCATAGCCACCGCCCGGGATCAACAGCACCGCCGCACCGGTCGGCCTGGCGGCGGGGCAGACGGTGAGCATCGGCGTGGCGACATGCGGCCAGGCGATGTCGTCGGCGGGGCCGGTGGCCGAACGCCTGACGAAGCCGTCGCTGACCGGCGGGGTCGGCATGCCCGGCGGGGTCGCGGGCCAGATCGGAAAGCGCTGCGCGGGCGAGGCGGCCATGGCGACGCGCGGGGCGGCGGTCAGCGATAGTCCGGCGGCGATCAGGGTTCGGCGGTCGAGCGTCATCGTCAATTCCCCGCAGGTCGTTCGCTGCTGCGCATGGTGCTGGCCGCCACATCGACGGTCTCGGGGGCTGGCGGCCGGCCCGCGTCGAAGGCAGTCAAGTCGCGTCGCACGAACCCCGCCAGCGCCGGGATCGCCCGCATCCACTCCGCCACGTCGCGTGCCAGGACCCAGGCGCCGTAATTGTCGTGATGCGTCGCATCCCGGCCCTGGTCATTGAACGCGAGCGGCGCACGCGCCGGGCCCAGCGCCTCGTAGAAGCGGACCGAGTCGGCGTTCAGGTCGATCACCGGCACTCGCTCCTCGGTCCCGACCGCGCGGACGGCGGCGGGATAGTCGCCCAGGGTCGGCCGGATATGCCCGTCCGCCGTCCACTGCCGCCGCTCGGGCGAGGTGACCAGGATCGGCGTCACCCCCCGGTGCCGAAGCTCGGCGATATACGTGCGCAGATAGGCGGGGTAGGTCGTCGCGGCATCGGCATGGGTTTGCGGCCACTGCACCTTCTGGTCGTTATGGCCGAACTGGATCATCGCGAAATCGCCGGGCTTCGCGCTGGCCAGCACCTTGTCGAGACGCAGTTCGGTCAGGAAGGATTTCAGCGTCTCGCCCGACTCCGCATGGTTGGCGACCGCGATGTCCGGCGACAGGAACACGGGCAGCATCTGACCCCAGCTCGCGGCCGGCTCGGCGGGCTGATCGGTGACGGTGGAATCGCCCAGCAGGAACAGCGTCGGCACGGTCGCCGGCGCGATCGTCACGCCGCGCACGGCGGGGGCGGGGCCGATGATTTCCAGGGTCAGCCGGTCGTCCCAATTGAACGATCCGATCTCGCGGGGCTTCAGCCGCACCGCATGGCCGCCCGGCGCATTGGCGGGCGGCGGAGTCAGGGCGGGCGTTCGGACATTGACGACGAACCGGCGCGTCACGATCTCGCCTGGCTTGGTCCGCACCGCCGCCAGCATCAGGCGGCGGCTCTCCGCCTTGATCGTGGTATCGCCCGCGCGGGCCGGATCGCCCAGTGTCACGGTCACCGCATAATTGCCGGGCGGCACCGCGACCGAGAAGAGATGCGGATCGGCCTCATACCCATGGTCGCGGTCGAAGCGATGATCGGCGGGAACCCGGACGGCGCCAGCTTCCCTGACATCGTCCGCCAGGACGAAGCGGCGCGTCGGGCTCGGGTCCGGGGAGCGATCCGGCGCGGGGGACCGGGCCCCGGCGGACGTGGCCATGCCCAGCGCCAGCGCCACGATCAGCCGACGCATGCCGGCCCGCCGGCGGGCGTCATACGGGTCAGGGCGGGGCGATTCTTCACGATATGGCGGGCGATCGGCAGATCGGTCTTCGCCAGCCCGCCCGCGACCAGATCGGCGATGCGACGCGCGCCCAACTCGCTGAAATGAGTGTCGTCGTCGACGGCGTCGGTATAGCCGGGCAAGCCCTCGCCCTTGGCATAATGCAGGTAATAGACCCGCGACCCCTCCAGCCCCTGTCGATCGATCCAGCGTTCGGACAGTGCCGCCAGGTCGATCAGCGGAACGTGCTGTTGGGCCGCCACGCGCCTGGCCGCCGCCGAATAGGTCGGGAAGCTGGGGACGACATGCCCGTCCTTGAACGCGCGGCGGGTGACCGGGGTCAGCAGGACGGGCCTTGCGCCGGCGTCGCGCGCCACGGCGATGAAGCGCTTCAGATTGTCTTCGTAATCGGGGATCGGCGTATAGCGTTCGGCCTTGGCCTGATTGGCATCGTTATGGCCGAACTGGATCAGCAGCGTATCGCCCGGCCGCAGGTCCCGGGCGATGGCATCGAGCCGCCCCTCCGCCATGAAGCTCTTGGTGCTGCGTCCACCGATCGCCCGGTTCACGACGGTGACCTCCGGCCCGAAGGCGCAGCGGATCATCGAACCCCAGCCCGACAGCGGATATTTACCGGGCTTATAGTCCTGCGCGGTCGAATCGCTGGCGATGAAGACGCGCGCGGGCGGCAGGGTTCGGGGAGCGGCGCCGGCGGACAGAAATGGCATGGATGCCATCAAAAGCCCGACAGCCGCCAAATGACGCTTCGCCATGCATCCCCTCCCTCGCCATGTCACGGACCTCCGACGATCCGCTTTCCCGAACTATGCGCGTATATCCCACATAGTGCAAGTGACGTTTGGCATTTGGGATGGAATTACCGACGATCCTTTTCCCGCCATCCCAAATCCCGGCTGATCGCGTGCGCGGTGCCCAGTACGTCGCTGGTCAGCGCCGTCATGCGTTCGTCCGCCATATATTGCGCCGCGCTCGACACGCTGATCGCCGCGACGATCCGGCCGCTGGCGTCACGGATCGGGGCCGCGACGCAGCGTATCTGATCCTCGTTTTCCTCAAGGTCGTAGGCGATGCCGGTGTCGACATAGCCACGCATCCGATCCAGCCACACGTCATAGTCGGGCGCATTGGCGTCGCCGCTGCGCTCCTCGTCGAAACGCTGGCGCCATTGCCGGGCATCGTCGTCCAGCATCAACGCCTTGCCCAGTCCGGTGGAGGTCATCGGCTGGCGGTCGCCCACCCGGCTGGAGATATCGACGCGGCGGCGGCCGGGGATCTTGTCGAGATACAGCGCGCGGTCCCCGTCGCGTACGCCCAGATGCACCGTATCCTCCGACGTGGCGGCCAGCGCCTCGATATGGTCGCGACCGATCTGGACGACATCGGCCTGTTGCTGGGCCAGGAAGCCCAATTCCAGCAGCTTCGGCCCCAACCGGTAACCCTGGCGCGGCGTGAAGATCAGGAAGCGCCGGTCGATCAGCGCGCTCGCCAGCCGATGGGTCGTACTGCGCGTCAGGCCCAGCCGCTCGGCCAGTTCGGCCAGCGCGATCGGGCGGTCGGCGACCTCGTCGATCAGGTCCAGGCCGCGCAGCAGGGTCTGGCTGCCGGTCGGGCCCTTGGTTTCGCCCGCGTCGGGCTTGGGGGATTTGGCGGATGCGGGCATGACGGGACTCTCCTGATACGCGACGAAATTTGTCGGTCCGTATCATATTGTGGAAGTGTTTGCCTGTCCCGAGCCGAGCTGTCGAGGGCAAAGCGTCGGGCGATCAGCGGGTTTGCGGCCAGAACGATGTTTCGCGCGCCGTGATACGGGTGACATCGTCGAGGACGACGGGCGCGCGTGCGTCATCGCCATCATGGTCCAGCGTCAGTCGATCGACGCGCAAGCCATCGACATGCCGTGCCCAAAGGCCCCAGGCGGGCATGGTGCCGAACATGCTGGGTTCGGGATAGGCGTGCGCCAACTCCTCGGGCAGACGCGCGGCGTCATCCCCGGTGCCGCCGCCGCGATAGTGGAGCGATACGCGTGCGACCGTCACGTCACGGATCGGATGCCCCGTCAAACCGGCCAGGATCAGCGGATAGTTGTGGTCGATTCCCGTCGCGACGATATCGTTCAGCATGATCCCCCGCATCGCGCCGACCGGCACGCCCGCCGGCCCGCGCCCGCGATGGCCCAGCCGCAGGAAGACCGGGGCGCTGGTCACGTCGTGGAGGGTCAGGCGGCGTGCGATGACGTCCTCCATCACGCCGCCATCGACCGTCTCCAGCGCCAGGCCGCGCGACCGTTCGAAGCGGCAATCCTCGATCAAAATATTGCGGAAACCGCCATTGCTCTCTGTCCCGATCTTGATCCGCCCGGTCGGGCCATCGCGGTCGGGGGCGAACCACCGGCGCGTGCCATAGGTGCCGTCGAGCATGGTGCCGCGGTCATAGCCCGACACGATACAGTCGCGGATGACGATGTCCTCCACCCCGATGGGCCGCCCCATGGCAAGGCTGCTCTTGATGACGATGGCGTCGTCATTGGGCGTGTTGACACGACACCGCGTGACGCTGGCATGGCCTATGCCGTCCAGGTCGATCCCGTCACGCTCGCTGTCGATCGTCAACCGGTCGATGGCGATTCGGGTGCACCCGGTCAGCAGCACCGCGATATGCCCGCCGCGATCGATGGTCAGCCCCTCCAGCACGACGCGGTGACAGTCGCGCAGGGCGATCGCCTTGTTGCCTTGCCCCCGCATCGCGTCGATCTCGGGTTCCAGCGCGGCGATGGCCTCGGCGCTCATGCCGCGCATCGACAGCGGGCGCTCGCCCGTCTGCGCCCGCCAGCGCGAACCGGGGCCGTTGCGGGTCAGGCCGATGCCCTCGATCCGGCCGGGGCCGCCAATGGCGATGTCGTGCAGTCCGTCGCCCCAGATCAGGCTGTTATGCCAATGGCTGTGGCCGAAATCCTGATAGAGCTGCGCCCCGCGCGGCTCGGGATCGTCATAACGCCCGCCATGACGGGCGGGATCGGCCGCCTCGATCACCGCACCCTCGGCCAGCCAGAGCGCGACGCCGCTCGCCAGCCGTATCGAAAAGCACAGATACCGTCCGGCGGGCAGCACCACCGTGCCGCCGCCGCCGCGCGCGACCTGGGCGATGGCGGCATTGATCGCATGATGATCCAGCGTCCGCCCGTCACCCCGCGCCCCGAGCCGGCGCACGTCGAGCGACTGCCGGGCATGGACCGGCGCTCCGGCGATGATGCTCAGGGGGCCGCCTTCGCCACCTCGACGGCATAGACCTGGTTCCCGCCATGCATGTTGGAGCGGAAGACCAGCCATTTGCCGTCCGGCGTGAAATTGGCGTTCGGCTCCAGGCGGTAATCCTGCGCCTTCATGTTGACCAGCTTCTCCGCCGCGAAGGTGCCCGGCTGGATCAGCGTGTCGGCGTCGGGCGCGCGAATCCCCGCCACGTCGGGAATGGTGCGTGGATGGAAGAGGTACAGCCATTTGCCATCGGGCGCGTGGGCGACCATCTCGCTGTCGCCGCCATCGCCGGAGAACAGCTTGCCGTCCGGCGAGCTGTTGAAATGCACCGACCATTCGTTGCGGTTCAGGTGATACCAGGTGCGCTTGCCGGTCGCCACATCATAGCCCGCGACCCAGAAATCCTCGCCGCGCGGGGTCTGCAGATCGTACCAGACGGTGCGGCCGTCATGGCTGAACCACTCATGCCCGGCTATCTCCATGTTCATGGTGCGCGTGTGGATCTTGCGCGGGCTGTCGCCCGGCCGGTCGATGCGCATCAGCCAGAGCCGGTCGACCTTGTGCCACGGCCCTTCATGGCAGAACATCAGCAGGCCCGGATCGGTCGGCGAGAATTGCAGATGGTTCAGCCAATCGGTCGCGCGGTGGACGATGCGCTTCTGCCCGGTGCGGGTATCGATGACGAACATCGCCATGGGTACGCGCGCGTCCAGCCGCTCGTTCATCCGCACTTCCTTGGCCTCGGCATAGGTCAATGCCTTGCCGTCGGGGCCGGTCGCCCGGTAATCCGCCTGATCGTAGCGCTGGTCCTTCTTGGCGAACAGCGCCAGCGTATCGGAGGCGGCGTTCGGATCGGTCTCCACGCCGCCCAGCAGCGTCTCGTCGGCGTTGATCGTCTGTATGTCGCCTTGCGCGATCGTGGCGACCTGGCGCACCTTGCCGCTGTCGATATCGGCGGCCCAGATCGTCTTGGCGCCCCGCCCGTCCGCCATCTGCGTCTGGTAATAGACGGTGCGGGTGCGATGTCCGGTGAACAGCAGGCGGAACGGCCCCGCGATCGGCACGATGGTCGTCAGCGCCCGGGTCTTCAGATCGACCGCGGCGATGCCTTTCGGGGTCGAGATAAGCAGCTTGTCGTCCTGCGGGGTATAGCCGTTATAGTTGAAATACAGGCTGGAACTGCCCGGTTCGTCCGACAGGCGGACGATGCGATGCCCGGTGTCGGGATCGATCCATTCGCGCGGGGGCGACGTTTCCGCCGCCATGATGGCGGATGGAACCGCCATCAGCGCCAATATGGCCGCGCGAAGCGTCATTGCAGGTTCACGAAGGCGCCGCCGTCGACCAGCAGCGCCGCGCCGGTGACATAGCGCGCCATGTCGGATGCGAAGAAGACGGCTGGCCCCGCCATGTCCTCCGGCACGCCCAGCCGGCCGAGCGGCACGCGGCCCTCCATGTATTTGCGCTTCCCCTCGTCGGCGAGGTCGTCCTTGTTGATCTCGGTGAGGATGGTGCCGGGGAGGAGCGAGTTGCAGCGGATATTGTGCCGCCCCAGCGCGATCGCCGCCGACTGCATCAGCGAATGCAGCCCCGCCTTGGTCGGGGTATAGTGGGTCTGATACTCGCCGCCGACCAGCGCCGAGATGGACGATACCGCGATGATCGACCCGCCATGGCCCTGCTCGACCATCTGCCGCGCCGCCGCCTGGCACATATAATAGCCGCCGTGCAGGTTGACCCGCATCGTCCGCTCGAACGTCTCGACCGGCATGTCGAGAAAGCTGTGGAACGGACAGATGCCGGCGTTCGACACCATCACATCGACCTTGCCGAACGCCTGCACCGCGCGGGCGATGAAGTCGGTCGCGGTCGCCGGGTCCGCGACGTCGCCCTGGATGGCGACCGCGCGGCGGCCATGCGCCTCGATCCCCGCCACGCATTGCGCGGCGCCGTCCGAATCGCGCGCATAGTTGATCGCGACATCGGCGCCATGCTCGGCCGCGCCGATGGCGATCGCACGGCCGATCCCCGTCGAGGCACCGGTGACGACGACGGTTTTACCTTCCAGCAGCTTCACGGCCTTGCTCCTCGTCCTGTTCGTTCGCTCACTTTGCCAGCCGGTTTTCTCAAAACAACCGATTGACGTTCAGAGTCTCAACAATTAGCATACTATTCCATAAAGTGAGAAAGTAAAGCCGGGAGGAAGGGATGCGGGGCGGTTGCCAGGCGGTGCGGGCGAGCGAGGGTGGGCGATGACCCTGTCGCGTATCAAGCACGTTCGCGCCTTTGTCGCGCGCGGGGCGGGGGCGGATTATCACGATCAGGGCGCTGGCCACTGGATCGACGATCACATCGCCACGCCGATGAGCCGCTACCCTGAATATCGCCAGTCGCGGCAGAGCTTCGGCATCAACGTGCTGGGCACCCTGGTCGTCGAGATCGAGGCGGAGGACGGCACGATCGGCTTCGCGGTCACGACCGGTGGCGAACCCGCCGCCTATATCGTCGAGAAGCATCTCGCCCGCTTCCTCGAAGGTCGCTCCCCGGTCGAGGTCGAGAAGATCTGGGACCAGATGTATTTCTCGACCCAATATTACGGCCGCAAGGGCCTGGTGGTGAACGCCATTTCCGGCGTCGACCTGGCGTTGTGGGATCTGCTCGGCAAGCTGCGCGGCGAGCCGGTCTATCATATGCTGGGCGGCGCGGTGCGCGACGAACTGCAATTCTACGCTACCGGCGCGCGGCCCGACATCGCCAAGGAACTGGGCTTCATCGGCGGCAAGCTGCCGCTCCATCACGGCCCGGCCGAGGGGCTGGAGGGGATGGAGAAGAACATCGCGCTGCTCGCTGACATGCGCAGCCGTTGCGGCGACGATTTCTGGTTGATGTACGACTGCTGGATGTCGCTCGATCTCGACTATGCCACTCGCCTGGCGCATCGCGCATGGAACGAGTGCGGGCTGAAGTGGATCGAGGAAGCGCTCTCGCCCGACGACTACTGGGCCTATGCCGAGCTTCGCAGGAAGGCCCCGCCGGGCCTGCTGGTCACGACCGGCGAGCATGAGGCGACCCGGTGGGGATTCCGCATGCTGATCGACATGGGCTGCTGCGACATCATCCAGCCCGATGTGGGTTGGTGCGGCGGCGTGACCGAGCTCATCAAGATCGCCAACTATGCCGATAGTCGCGGCGTGATGATGATCCCGCACGGATCGTCGGTCTACAGCTATCACTTCGTTATCACCCGGCACAATTCGCCCTTCGCCGAATTCCTGATGATGCACCCCGGCCCGACCGAGGTGGTGCCGATGTTCGCGCCGCAGCTGCTGGGCGAGCCGGTGCCGCAGAACGGCCGCATCCGCGCCAGCGCGCTCGACAAGCCTGGCTTCGGCGTCGAGCTGAACGCCGACGTGCCGTTGCATCGCCCCTATACCCATTGAGGATGTTCGCATGAAACTCTGCCGCTATGGACAAAAGGGCGCGGAAAAGCCCGGTCTGGTCGATGCCGATGGCCGCATCCGCGACCTGTCGGGCGTGATCGACGACGTCACTCCCGAGACACTGACGCCGGAGGCGCTGGACCGCCTGCGCGCCGTCGATCCTGAAACCCTGCCACTGGTCGAGGGCGATCCCCGCTACGGCGTGCCCGTCGCCGGGATCGGCAAGTTCATCGCCATCGGCCTCAACTATGCCGATCATGCGGCGGAATCCGGGTTGCCGGTTCCGCCCGAGCCGATCTTCTTCACCAAGGCGATCTCGTGCCTGACCGGCCCCAACGATCCGGTGATGATCCCGAAGCACGCCGAGAAGACCGACTGGGAGGTCGAGCTGGGCGTCGTGATCGGCAAGACCTGCCGCTATGTCGAACAGGCCGACGCGCTGGACCATGTCGCCGGTTACGTGCTGGCCAACGACGTGTCCGAGCGCGCCTTCCAGAAGGAACTGGGCAGCCAGTGGGACAAGGGGAAGGGGTGCGACACCTTCGGCCCGGTCGGCCCCTGGCTGGTCACGGCGGACGAGGTGGGCGACTGCCAGGACCTCGACATGTTCCTCGACGTCAACGGCCGGCGGATGCAGACCGGCAACACCCGGACGATGATCTTCCCGGTCGCGGAATGCATCGCCTATGTCAGCCGTTTCATCACGCTGCATCCGGGCGACCTTCTCATCACCGGCACCCCGCCGGGCGTGGGCGAGGGGCAGAAGCCCGACAAGATCTTCCTGAAGGCGGGTGACACGATGCATCTGGGCATCGCCAAGCTGGGTGAACAGCGCCAGACCTGCATCCCCTTCGCGATGGAGTTGCCCGCGTGACCATTTTCGCGGGGCGTTTCGCGGGGCGATCCGCGATCGTGACGGGGGCGGCGTCCGGCCTGGGCTGCGAAGTCGCACACCGCATCGTCCAGGAGGGGGGCTCGGTCGCCCTGTGGGACGTGGACAGCGACAAGCTGACACGGGCCGCCGCGCATGTCGGCGCCGTGCATCACGCGGCGTTCGACATTTCCGACCTGGCGTCGGTCGAGCGCGCGACCGCCGCCAGCGTCGCGGCGCTGGGCAAGGTCGACATCCTGATCTGTTCCGCCGGCATCACCGGCGCGACGGCCAGCGTCGAGGATTATCCGGTCGACAGCTGGCAGCGGGTGGTGGAGATCAATCTGAACGGCGTCTTCTACTGCTGTCGTTCGGTGGTGCCCCACCTGCTGGCGGGCGGCTATGGCCGGATCGTCAACGTCGCATCGGTCGCGGGCAAGGAGGGCAATCCCAACGCCAGCGCCTATTCGGCGACCAAGGCGGGGGTGATCGGCTTCACCAAGAGCCTCGGCAAGGAGCTGGCGGGCAAGGGGGTCATCGCCAACGCGATCACGCCCGCGACCTTCGAAAGCCCGATCCTCGCGCAGTTGCCGCAAAGCCAGGTCGATTACATGCGCAGCAAGATCCCGATGGGGCGGCTGGGTCAGGTGAGCGAGACGGCGGCGATGGTGTGCTTCATGGCATCGGAAGAGTGCAGCTTCACCACCGCGTCGACCTTCGACACATCGGGTGGCCGGACGACCTTCTGATGATTCCGTTCGTCGACGCACATATCCATCTGTGGGATCTGGGGCGGTTGCGCTATCCGTGGCTGACCCCGCCCTTCGCCGATGACGGGCCGAACGGCTCGGTCGAGGCGATCGCGCGCACCTATCTGCCGGCCGATTACCGGGCGGAGATGGCGCGGTGGAATGTCGTCGGCGCGGTGCATGTCGACGCCGGGGCGCATCCGGGTGACGCCCTGGCGGAGACCGGATGGCTGGAAGGGCTGGCGGAACGGGACGGGCTGCCGAGCGCGATCGTCGCCTTCGCCGCGCTCGACGATCCTGATCTGGACGTCGCGCTGGCGGCGCAGGCCAGCCATCCGCGCGTCCGGGGTATCCGGCATATCGTCAACTGGCACGGCGACCCGCGGCGGACCTATACCCCGCATGATCTGACGCGAAGCGACGCGTGGCGGCGGGGCTTCGCCCGGCTCGCGGCCCATGGTCTGTCATTCGATCTGCAATGCTATCCGGGGCAGATGCCCGCGCTCGCCCCGCTGATTGCCGCGCACCCGGACATTCCGGTCATCGTGAACCATGCCGGCATGGCGGTGCCCGGCGATCCCGACGGCATGGCCGAATGGCGCCGGGGGCTGGGCGCGCTGGCGGCGTGTCCGCACGTATCGGTCAAGCTGTCGGGCTTCGGCTTTGCCAGGCGCGACTGGACGCCGGGCTTCGTGCGCGACACGGTCCGTACGCTGATCGACCTGTTCGGCGTCGACCGCGCCATGTTCGCCAGCGACCTGCCGACCGACCGGCTGTTCGGCGGCATCGATGCGCAGATGGAAGCGTGTCACGCCGCCGTCGCGGATTTCGGCGAAGAGGATCGCCGCGCGCTGTTCGGCCGCAATGCCGACCGCATCTATCGCTTGGGACTGGGCCTCTGACCGCGCCACGCTATTCAGACAAGATCATGGGAGTTTCCGACATGTACGACCGCACCTACTACGCCACCCATCCCGACATGATGGAGTGCGTCTCCAACGACGAGCTGCGCGACCGCTATCTGATCCCGAACCTGTTCCGGGACGGCGAATGCGTCCTGAACTATACCCATGCCGAGCGTTTCGTCATCGGCGGCGTCGCTGTGACCAACACGTCAGTCAAGCTGCCGGATCAGGCCGAGCCGGCATCGGCGGCGGGGCACCCCTTCCTCGAACGCCGGGAACTGGCGATCGTCAATGTCGGCACGGCCGAAGGCACCGTGACCGTCGATGGCGAGGTCTTCAGCTTGAGCAACAAGGACTGCCTGTATGTGACGATGGGCGCCAGAGAGGTCGTGTTCGACGGGCAGGGCGCACGCTTCTATCTGGCGTCCTGCCCGGCGCATAAGGCGTTCCAGACCCGCAAGCTGGGCATCGCCGACGCCAATGCGCTGGAGCGCGGCAGCCTGGAGGAATCCAACGAACGCACCATCTACCAGCTGGTGATCCCCGGCGTCTGCGACAGTGCGCAGCTGGTCATGGGCCTGACCGTGCTCAAGCCCGGCAGCGTGTGGAACACGATGCCCCCGCACATCCATGAGCGCCGCAGCGAAATCTATTTCTACTTCGAACTCGACAATCTCCAGGCCGACCGCGTCATGCACTTCATGGGCGAGGGGGAGGCGACCCGCCACATCGTCGTCCAGAACGAGGAAGCGATCATCTCGCCGCCCTGGTCGATCCATATGGGCGCGGGCACCAAGGCCTATGCCTTCATCTGGGCGATGGCGGGCGAGAATCAGGACTATACCGACATGAACGTCCTCGACATCTGCCAGCTGGCGTGAGCGCCGTGAACAATCCCTTCGATCTTTCGGGACGTGTCGCGATCGTCACCGGCGCCAATACCGGCATCGGCCAGGCGATCGCGGTCGCCCTGGCGGCGGCGGGCGCCGATATTGCCTGTGTCGGGCGCACGCCCGCGCAGGAGACGGTCGAGACGATCCGGGCGCTCGGCCGCCGGGGCGAGGTCGTTTCCGCCGATCTGTCGACCATCGAGCCCGTGGGCCGCATCGTGGCGGAGACCCTCGACACGCTCGGGCGCCTCGACATCCTGGTCAACAATGCGGGGATCATCCGCCGCGCCGATGCGGTCGACTTCACCGAGGAAGACTGGGACGCGGTGGTCGACACGAACCTGAAGTCGGCGTTCTTCCTCGCCCAGACGGCGGGGCGGCACATGATCGGGCAGGGGCGGGGGCGCATCATCAACATCGCCTCCATGCTGACCTTTCAGGGGGGCATCCGCGTACCCAGCTACACCGCGTCGAAGTCGGGTATCGGCGGACTGACGAAGCTGCTCGCCAATGAATGGGCCCGGCACGGCGTCACGGTCAACGCGATCGCGCCGGGCTATATCGCGACCAACAATACCGCCGCGTTGCAGGCCGATGCGGCGCGCAACACCGCGATTCTGGACCGCATCCCGGCGGGGCGGTGGGGCGACCCCGCGGATCTCGGCGGCGCGGCGGTCTTCCTGGCGTCCGATGCCGCCGCCTATGTCCAGGGTCATATCCTGGCGGTCGACGGAGGCTGGCTGGCCCGATGAGCGCGCGGGTGCTCACCTTCGGCGAGGTCATGCTGCGACTCTCGCCGCCGGGCCGCGAGCTGCTGATGCAGACGCCCCGGCTCGACATGTGGGTGGGCGGGGCCGAGGCCAATGTCGCGACGCAGCTGGCGCGGCTGGGCATGGATGTCCGCTTCGCCAGCTGCGTCCCGGACAATGACCTGGGTCGCGGCGTCGTCGCCACCCTGCGCGGACACGGGGTGGACGTCAGCGGCATCCATCATGCCGGCGACCGGATCGGTCTGTATTTCGTGACGCCGGGCGCCGGTTTGCGGGCGACGGACGTATTGTACGATCGCGCCGGTTCCGCCTTTGCCGAGGCGCCGGTGGAAAGCTGGAACTGGGACGCCCTGTTGGACGGTGTTTCCCGGTTGCATCTGTCGGGCATCACGCCCGCGCTGGGACCGTTGCCGGCACGATGCGCGCTGGCGGCGGTCGAAGCGGCGACCGCGCGCGGCGTCGCCATATCCTTCGACGGCAATTGGCGCGGCAAGCTGTGGGCCCGCTGGGGCGGGGATGCGCGGGCGATCCTTTCGGGGATCGTCGCGCATGTCGATCTTCTGTTCGGCAACCACCGCGACATCGCGCTTCTGCTGGGCCGTGATGACGTTGCGAACGATCGGCCGGACAGCGCGCGTGCGGCCAGCGAAGCCGCCTTCGCGGCGTTTCCGCGTCTGCGGACGATCGCGTCGACGGAGCGAAGGGTCGAGCATGTCGACCTCCATCACCTGTCCGCCCGGATCGACACACGCGACGATCAGGTGCAGACGGAGGCCGTGACGCTCGCCGGCATCGTCGACCGGATCGGCGGGGGCGATGCCTTTGCCGCAGGCGTGCTTTACGCGCTCGAACGCGGCGAGGAGATCGCCGACGCCGCACGTACCGGTCTGGCGCTGGCGGTACTCAAGCATTCGCTGCCCGGCGACGCGTCGCTGTTCCGGCAGGCGGATATCGACGCTTATCTGGCCGAGGGGTTCGACGTCCGGCGCTGATCGCCCGGCGCCGCATGCCGGCGCGCCGGCTGCGATCGGCTATTCCAGGCCCAGCGCGACGCGGTCGGCGGTGGCCGCTGCCAGTTCGGCACGCGCCGCCGCGATCCGCGCCTGCGCGTCGATCAGGCGGACGCGCGCGTCATTCGCGGTTTCCTCGCGCTGGTTGACCAGGAAGAAGTCGCTCGACCCCAGTTCGAAGCGGCGGCGCTCGGCGGCGGCGAGCCGCTCGGCGAGCTGGCGCTCCTGCTCGGCGATGGTGGCGAGCTTTTCGGCGGCGGTGACGCCGATGGTGATGCCCTCCACCTCGACCGCGATCTGATCGCGCAGGAAGCGGCCGCGCGCCGCCAGCGCATCCATCTCCGCGCGCGCCTCGACGATCTTGCCCTTCGCCGCGCGGTTCTGAAGCGGTACCGAGAAACGGAAGCCCACCGCCGCCTCCAGCGGCGTGCGTGAGGCGCCGCCAAGTCCGACCGGGCCGACATCCTTGCCCACCTCGCCGCGCAGGTCGAGGCGCGGGCGAAGGTCGTTCTGCGCCAGCGCCAGCCGTGCCGAGCCCTGGTCGATGCGGGCGAGCAGGACCTGCAGGTCGGGCCGCCGCTGGGCGAAATCGCCGCGCGCCACCGCCGCCACGCCCGCCAACGCTTCCGCATCGGCCGGCAGCCGCTCGGCGCCGACCGTCAGCGGTTCGCCGTTGGCGTCGCGATAATAGAGCGACAGGGCATTGGCCGCCGTCTGGAAATCGCCCTCCGCCCGGACCACCAGCGCGCGGCGGCGGACGAGGTTCTGGTCGTTCTCGGCGATCAATATGTCCGGCCGCGCGCCCAGTTCGACCTGCCGCGTCAGGCCGCCGCGACGGCTTTCCGAAAGCTGGAGAAGATCGCGATAGGCGCGCAGGCGCAGACCCGCCGCGACCCAGTTCTGATAGGCGTCGATCGCGCGCCGCTGCACGCCGATGGCCACCGCCTGCCGCTCGAACTGCGCGATGTCGATATCGCCCGACGCCAGGGTGCGGCGCGTCCGGCGCTCGTCGATCAGGCGGTCGCGCAACAGCGAATACAGCGCCCCGACCTTCACCTCGCCCAGGCGATTGGTGTAATTCTGATCCTCATAGATGGGGAAGTCGCCCCGGCTGACGCGGTAACCGCCATAGACATAGCCGCCATTGTCACTGAGCGGGCGGGTCGCGCGGGCGGACGCGACGGTGCCGTCATAATAGCCGAGCGCGCGCGAGCGGCCATCGGCCTCGAACACCGTGTCGAACGCGCCGTCGGCGGTGATCGCGCGTCCCTCGGCCGCGCGGATCTTCGCCAGGGCCTCGACGATCTGGGGCGCGGCGCGGGCGGAGGCGCGCAACACCTCGTCGAGGGTCAAGGGGGCCGAGGTGGATAGGGGTGCCGGCGGCGGCGGGTTGGCGCGGATGCGTTGCGCGCTCGCCGGCGCGTCGAGAACGGGGACGAGGAGCAGCGCGGACATGAGGAGCAGCGGCCGGATCATTTCGGCTTGCCCGCCTTGGCCGCGATCTTGCGGTCGCTTTCCTTGTCCGCGCTCGCGCCGCCATCCTTGTCGGCGGCCCCTATCCCGAATTCCAGCGGGAAGTCGTTGAGCTGGCGCCAGAGTTCATAGCCGACCGTGACGGTTTCACCCTGCACCCAGCCATAGACCTTGCCGCCCAGCCGGACGAAGCGCCGCTCCGGCCAGGCGGGCTTGCCGGGCATGGGTTCGACCAGGATGCGGAACAGGCCCTGCGCATTGGCATTCGGATCGATCGAGCGGACGCGTCCGTCGAAAAAGCCATAGGCGACCGACGGCCAGCCGCTGAACTGGATGGCGGGCCACCCCTCGAACTCCAATCGGACCGGGCGGCCGGGGCGCAGCAGGGGCACGTCGCGTCCGTCGATCATCAACTCGACCGCGCGCTCGACCTGTTCGGGGGCGACCACCGCCAGCGTGGTGCCGGCCGACACATAGGCGCCGCCCGTCGCGGCGTTCAGATTCTGGATGCGGCCGTCGCGCGGGGCGCGCACCAGCTGCGCCGACTGGCGGTTGAGCTGAACGTCGATGCGGTTCAGTTTCGCGCGCGATTCCGCCAGCTTGGCGCCCGAGTCCGCGACCTTGATCTGCGCCTGTTCGTAATCGCGGCGTGAGGCCAGCCCTTCGGAGAAGAGCTGCCGGGTACGATTGACGTCGATCTGCGCGACCGCCTGCGACTGGCGGACCGAGGCGATCTCGGCCTCCACCTGCGCACGTTCGGCCGCCAGGCGCGACAGCAGGTTGGGATCGAGGTCGATGATGCGGGCGATGGGGTCGCCGCGCTTCACATGCTGGCCGTCATGGACATACCAGCGCTCGACCCGGCCGGGGACCAGCGCGGTGACGTCCTGCGCGCGGTCCTGCGGATCGAGCGAGACGACCTGCCCGCGTCCCTGCGCGGTTTGCAGCCAGGGGACGAAGAACAGGATCAGCCCGGCGACCACGACCCCCACCGTGACCATCCAGGCGATGGCGACGGTGACGCGGGGCGGACGCAGCGACGCGAGCGTGCGGAAGTGCGCGAGATGTTCAGGCTGATGCGACATCGGCGCCCTCCTGGCTGTAGGCGGTCTGAAGATCGGCCAGATCGTCGAACCGGCGCTGCCGCGTCAGGCCCAGATAGATATATCCGTCGAGCGTCAGGTCCTCCGGCCGGCCGGTGCACAGCAATACGGTCGTGCCATGCGCCTTGAGCTGGCGCAGCGCGGCCAGCAGCCGCTCGGGCGGCAACAGGTCGAACAGCTGGCCCAGCAGCAGCAGCTTGGGCCGGACCAGCAGCGCATTGGCGAGCTTGAGCGCCATCGTCTCGCCGACACTGAGCGGATAGCCGGTCGAACCGAGCGGCGTATCCAGCCCCTGCGGCAGGCTGGCCAGACGCCGTTCCAGGCCGACCGTCGCCAGCGCGTCCATCGCCGTCTCGTCCAGGTCCTTCGCGGCGAGACTCAGATATTCGCGGACCGTCACCTCGACGATGGTGGAACGGTCCAGCACCGTCACGTCCGAGCGAAGCCGATACATGTCGAACGACCCCGGATCGCCGCCGCCGATGCGGATAAGGCCGCGCTCGGGCACGGCGTGCCGCTTGAACAGCATGGCCAGGCGACGCTCCATGCCCGGCTCCGCGACCGCGACGAGCTGTTCGCCCGCCGCCAGCGTCAGGTTCAGATGGGCCTCGTTGAACGTGACGTCGGTCAGTGTCACCGCGCCGTCGCGCGGGCCGTTCCCGCCATGCACCGGTGTCTCCTGCGGTATGCCGAACAGCAACGACATCTCCTCGGAGCTGGCGACCAGGTCGTAGAAGGTGTCGAGATACCAGCCGAACTGGGAAATGCCGTAGAAGACACCCGACAGGATCAGCTCGGCGGCGACCAGCTGGCCCAGCGACAACTGCCCGCGCAGGATCAGCATGCCGCCGAGCAGCAGCAGGCCGGCGCTGGCGAAGGCATAGATCAGCAGGAAGGCGATCGTCTGCGCGAACTGATATCGGAAATAGCGGCGATGCGTCGCGACATAGGCGGCTGTCATCGCCTCCGACCGGTCCATCGCGAAGTTCAGGTGCCGCGCCGACTTGTAGAAGCCGTTCGATCCGCCCACGCTTTCCAGCCAGTCGGCGGCATTGTGCTTGGCATGGCTCAACGCGACCGCCCCGCTGATCGCGCCGCGCCGCCACAACAGCCAGACGAGCAGGATGGCCGCCACCAGCACCGCGTTGAAGGCCAGGAAGACCGGGTGGTAGAAGCTGGTGATGGTCAGTCCGATCACCGCCTGCAACACGATGGTGAAGGCGCCGATGATCAGGCTGGGCACCGACTTCTGGACGACGACCAGGTCGAAGAAGCGA
This sequence comes from Sphingomonas sp. NPDC019816, assembly GCF_050274375.1. Lineage (NCBI taxonomy): Bacteria > Pseudomonadati > Pseudomonadota > Alphaproteobacteria > Sphingomonadales > Sphingomonadaceae > Sphingomonas > Sphingomonas sp. NPDC019816. The sequence goes on along the minus strand of NZ_JBNNOB010000004.1, from coordinate 22,211 downwards.
TTGAACAGGTCACCGCGCTTGCGATCGGCGAAGAACGGGTCCTGCGCGTGCACCGCGCGCAGCGTGACTTCGGCCACAACGCGCGCAAGCAGGCGACGCTCGAACACCGCCATCACCCACACCCGAAGCGCGCTGAGCCCGGCCACCAGCAGCAGCAGGACGAGAAGCACCCCGGACAAGGCCCATAGCGGCGCGGGCATCGCCGTGTTCGCCACGCTGTTGATCAGCAGCTGGACCGAGATGGGCGTGGCCAGGGCCAGCAGGCTGATCGCGATGGTATAGACGATGCCGAGCCGCACATAGGCCCCATCCGGGCCTATGATCTGCGACAGCCAGCCCAACGCATCCCGAAACCCCAATCGTTCCGCCGCCAAGATCGTCCCCTTTTGCGCTCAAGGCCCGCCGCGTCGCCCGATAGCGCCGCCGCCGCCCGTCCACGGACCGGATATACTGATCCATGTGATATGGGTGTACCGACATATCATGCGCGATGCCAATCGGATTTGACACGACCCGGCTATAGGCATGGACTATAGGGGGGCATGCTTACGTTGCGTCAGCTCGAATATCTGGTCACCATCGCCGATACCGGGTCGTTCGCGCTCGCCGCGCGTGTAGCGAATGTCTCGCAGCCCACCCTCAGCCAGCAGGTGCGCGCGCTGGAGGAGCGGCTGGGGGCCAAGCTGCTCGAACGGAGTGCGACGGGCGCGATGCTGACCCCTGTCGGCCGCAGTATCGTGGCGACGGCGCGGCGCATGTTAAGCGATGCGAGCGATATCGTCGCGCTGGCGGCGGGATCGTCCGACAATCTGACGGGTACCTTGAGGCTGGGCACGACGCCGACGCTAGGGCCCTATCTGCTCTCCCCGATCATCGCCGAGCTGCATCGCATGGCGCCGCGCCTGCGTCTACATGTGCGAGAGGGCATTCCCGACGAACAGGTGCTGGAGCTGTCGCGGGGCAATATCGATGTCGTGCTGGGGCCGATGCCGATGACCGGCGACGACCTGACGGTGGAGCCGCTGTTCCGCGAGCCGCTGCACCTGGTCGCGGCGCTCGATCATCCGATCGATGCGGATGTCGCGGCGGGCCGGGATGCGCTGGTCGACAGTCCGCTGCTGACGCTCGATCCGCGCCATCATCTGGCACGGCAGGCCGCCGAGGTCGCCGAGCGCTATGGCATGACGATCGCGCCGGACTATTATGGCACCAGCCTGGAAAGCCTGCACCAGATGGTGGCGAGCGGGCTGGGGCTGGCGCTGCTGCCCAGCCTGTACCTGCGGTCCGAGGTGGGCGGCGCGACGGGGCTGAAGGTTTTGTCCGTCGAGGGCTGGCGCGCCCATCGCTCGATCGCGATCGCCTGGCGGCGGCAGTCGCCGATGGGCGCGGCCTTCGCGCTGATCGCCGACCATGTCCAGACCTGCGCACGCCGGTTGCTGGCATAGCCGCCAGCCTTCACCGCATTGGCCGGATCGATGGGCGCGAAGCCTCGATGGCCTTGGTCCTGTTGTCTGAAGCCCGACCCGCCTTCCTTCTCCCATGTAAAGGGACGGGGCACGCGAAGCATGGTGGAGGGCGTGGGCGGCGGCAAGGTGAGAGGAGGCTAATCGCTCCTGCGGAGAGCCCTTCGGCCCTATGTCGCCGCTCCCGGGGAAGCCGCCATCTCTTGTGCGCGGTCGCACACCTTCTGCCAGATCGCCCGCTCCTCCATCGCATCGGCCAGCGCACGGTGGGCGGGGGTGCTATCCTTGATCGTGTGGGACCATGCCACGAGTTCGTCGACCCGTGCCTCCAGCGATCCCGGCGACAGGGTATCCCGCAGGATGCGGGTCGCCGCGTCGCGCAGGGCGATGTCGGTGTCCTGCAGCCGCAGCGTATGACGCGGAAATCCCGCCGCGCGCAGCAGGACGCTCATCCATTTGCCGTCCCAGGATGGCGCGCTGGCGAACAGGGCGTGGCCCGACAGTGTCTCCACCATCTGTCGCGCGACGCTGTCATGGGAAACGCCGTCACGGATCAGCATGTCGCGCGACAGCCCGTGGATCCGCTCGGCTTCCGCGTTCCAGTCGTCCCAACCCGGCGCGGGCGCGATCAGGTGGCTTTGCGCACGTCCATCTTCGAACACCCAGGCGATCTCTATCGGATAGCTGTGGTCCGACAACGACGACGCCTCAAAATCCAGAAAGACGTTCATGACCGGCTTTCCCTGTTCTCATACCAGTCCGCATAGGCGGTGTTACGGATCATGCGGCGGTTGAGATCGGGTACGCCGTCGCCCCACCAGACCGGGCCGCGCTCGCCCAGCGCGACCTTGGCGGCCTGAACCCGGTCGCGCGCTTCGGCCAGGGCGGCCGCGTCGCCTGTCGCCATCGCGGATCGTACCGCGCGCCGGGCTTGCATCAACTCGTCGACCAGCGCCTGGCGCGCGTCGGGCGACAGGGCGGGGTTGCTCTTGCGCCATAATCGCCCACGCACCACGATGTAGCGGCCGTCGGGCGTGGTCTCGGGCGGGCGGCTTAACGGCGCCGCCACCGCATCGCCCCTAGGGCCGCCAGTCCCAGCACCGCGACGCCCGCGCCCGCTGCTGCCGCCTTGCGCCGCTGGTCCGGGCGACGCCGGCCGCCATCGACGCCGCTGGGGGCGGGGGGCGGATCGTGCAGCGCACCGGTGCCGTCCACGCTGGGATCGGCCTTCTTGCTCCAATGGTCCATGAAGCCGTTCATCATCGCCGCACCCAGATTGGGCACGAAGAACTGGTTGAGCTTCAGCGCGATGGCGGGTGCGCCGACCGCGGTGGTATTGCGCGGGTGATCGGCCAGCCGCACCACGGCCTTGGCCACCGTGTCGGGCGACAGTGCGCCGGGGGGCAGCGACAGGGCCGCACCGGTGTAATTGCCGGCATGATCGATCCCCGGCGTGTCGACGAAGGTCGGATAGACGTCGCAGATGTGGATGCGCGGATGTTTCGACACCTCGCCGCGCAGCGCCTCGCTGAAGCCGCGCAGCCCGAACTTGCTGGCTGAATAGGCGGCGGCATAGGGGGTGGCGATGAAGCCGCCGACCGAGATCATGTTGATGAAGATGCCATGATCCTGCGCCAGGAAGATGGGCAGGACGGCATGGGCATCGTTCATATGGCCGATCAGATTGGCGGCGATCACCTGGGCATGATCGGCGATCGGCACATCCTGATATTTGCCGACCACGCCGACGCCGACATTGCTGAACCAGATGTCGATCCCGCCCAGATCATCGCGCGCCCGCGCCGCGAGCCGCGCGACGGCGGCGGCATCGGTCACGTCGACGACCTCGACGCGCGCCTCGCCACCCGCCGCGCGGCATTGTTCGGCGATGTCGCCGAGCCCGGCCTTGCCCCGCGCGGCCAGGACCAGCCGTGCGCCCCGTCGGGCGAAGGCGATGGCGGTGGCGGCGCCGATCCCGCTGGAGGCGCCGGTAATGACGATGCGCTGGGCTGTCTTGCTGCTGGTCACGCTGTGTGCCTCGAAAATACGAATAAAGGACAGACGAATGCCGGGGCGTGTCGTTCCGAACGGCGGAGTGCCGCGCTCACGGGCAAGGACGATGATCGTTCTTGCGGGTGGGCGCGAAAGCTTTAGGTTGCCGCCATGGCCGCTTTTGACGACAGCTTCGATCCAGACCTCGGTGCCGCCTGCAACCGCCTGGCGGCCTGGGTGGAGACGTTGCCCGAGGGTGCGTCGATCGACCCGGCCTCCAGCCTGACCGAGGATGATCTGGCGCTGATCCTTCGGCACTTGTACGCCACCCGGCATATGGCGCAGGAGGCGCCGCCGGCCGATCATCCGCCGACTCCGGCCGCGCGGGCATCGGTTCCCGTCACCGCCAAGAGTTGACGCCACCAGCCGCTGCGGCGCTGGCGCGCGATGACACCGCGTCGAATCGACCCGAGCGCTTCGCCTGAAGGGGGCACCGTCTAACGGGTCGCGACACCATCGCCGTCACGCCTCGCATGGTTGCCACCCCCTTAGGGAGAACGGGAAGCATCTCGCGCTGACCAGACCTCGGGCCCGGCGGACATGTTGCCCCGGGGAAACCGGATGTCGGGATTGGCGGGTCCCCTTCCGCCGATCCGTCGCATCATCGGTCCTGTTTGGACGGGGTGGGGGCTCAGGGTTGCGTGGTGCCTTCCTCCACCGCCACCACCGCGATCGATTTGGCGGGCAGATCGAAGCTCAGGCGATTGGCGTCGCTGCGGCCCGCGAAGGGGACGGGGCGCACGACATCGGGGGCATCGAAGTCGTTATGGTCGTCGATGCGCGCGGCGGTCAGCAGGCGGCCGCTCGCCTGTCCGGCCAGGTTGGTGTTGACGCGTGCGGCGCGGGTCGGATCGACATTCACCAGCGCCAGGTACAGCCTGCCATCCTTCCCGCGCGCGGCGGAGACGTCGATCATCGGCATGGACGTGTCGCCCTGTCGATAGTCGGGAGCCGCCACCGATGCCGGGAAGGGCGTCGCATCCATGAACGGCTGATACATATCGAACACGTGATAGGTCGGCGTCAGGATCATCTTCTCCTTGTCGGTGAGGATCATGGCCTGAAGCACGTTCACCATCTGCGCGATGTTCGCCATGCGCACGCGCGCGGTGTGACGGTGGAAGATGTCCAGCGTCAGTGCGGCGACCATGGCGTCGCGCAGCGAATTCTGCTGGTAATGCGCGCCCTCGGGGGCTTCGGGCGGTTGCAGGTACCAGCTGCCCCATTCGTCGACGAACAGGCTGATCTTTCGCTTGGGGTCCGCGCGGTCCATGATCGCCTCGGTCCGGGTGACGAGCGGCTCCATGCGCCGCGCCAGCGCCAGCTCGGTCGCCCAGGCGGCCTCATCGAACCCCACCGCCGGTCCCTTGGGGCCATCGGGCATGGCGTAATAATGGAAGGACAGCGCCTGGGTCTGCCCCGGATGCGCCATCATCGCCTCGGTGAACTTCTCGAAATCGCCGCCACCCTGGACGCTGGCGCCGCTCGCCACCTTGACCATCGGATAGCCCGCCGGCGCGCGCGCGAATATGGCATAGCGTGCGTTGACGTCGGCGGCATATTCGGGCCGCATATCGCCGCCGCAGCCCCAGGTCTCGTTGCCGATACCGAAAAAGGGCACGCGCCACGCCTTGTCGCGGCCGTTGCGCTTGCGCTGCTGCACCAGCGTGGATTCCGGCTGGTCGGACGTCATATATTCGATCCACTGCGCCATGTCGCGCGGGGTCATCGACCCGACATTGCCCGAGACATAGGCGTCCGCGCCGATCAGCTCGGCGAAGTCCAGAAATTCATGCGTTCCGAACTGGTTGGTGTCGATGCTGTTGGGCCAGTTCATCGTCACGCGGGTCGGCCGGGACTTTCTGGGTCCGATGCCGTCGCGCCAGTCATAAATCTCGCTGAAGCACCCGCCCGGCCAGCGGATCACCGGCACATGGATGTGGCGTAGCGCCTCGACGACATCCTTGCGATAGCCCCGGATATTGGGGATGCGGCTCTTCTCTCCGACCCATATGCCCTCATAGATGCCGCGCCCCAGATGCTCGGCGAACTGGCCGTAGATGTGCCGGTCGATGACGGGGCCGGGGGCGTTCACATTGACGATGACGTCCGCCGTCACCGTCGCGGCGGGGCTGGCGACCTGCGCCCGCACGGAGGACGCCGGCGGAAGCGCGACCGCGCCGGCGGTGGCCGCGAGGGCGCAGAGCAAATGACGAAAACGGGATCGCATCATGACCTTTCGGGAAAGACGAGCGCGGCGGCGCCGGCGAAGAAGGTGGAAGGGGGCGGCGCCTTCGATATGGTGATCGCCTGGAGCACCAGGGTCGGGTCGATCATCGCCAGGGTCAGCGTGTGCCGTCCCGGCCGGTCGGCGGTCAGCTGCACGCTCATGATGCGCGCGTTCCGGGCGGCGTTCACCGCATGCGCGGCGCCGAGGAAATCCTGATTTTCGCGGTCACGCGGCGTGAAGACAGTGGCGATCTGTGGCGGCTGGTCGTCAAGGCCGACCGCGATGCTGAGTTGCCGGCCCGGAATGACCTCCAGCGTCGGCCCGGTGATCAGGTCGATCCGGTATTTGCCCGCCTCGGCCAGGAAGACGTCATATTCCAGTCGCGGCGACCGGCGGGGATCGTGGAACGACGGAGCGTCGACGGGAAAGACCGACATCGCCGCCTCGACCCACCCATAATCGGGAATGGGGGCCCAGCCGACGCCATCGACCGGAATGTTGCGCGCATGACCTGTCACCGGCACCGCGAAACGGCCCGACAGGCCCCCGAAGGCCCCCTGCGCCGCGCGCTCCTGCTCGGCGGTGGCGCGCAGCGCGGTCAGGCGGATCGTGACGCTGTGATCGCCCTTGACCATGATCTTTGCGCTGGACCGACCGACCGGCGCCTTGGCCCAGTCGATATCGACCAGATAACGCCGATCGCGTCGCGATATGCTGAAGGCGTCGGTTTCGCGGATCGTGACCCAGGGTTGATCGGCCGAAACCGACACCGCCGCCGGACCGGTGCCGCGCGGGAACACCTCGAAATAGGTGCCGCGCCCGCTCACGCTGTCGATCACGGGCAGTTCGGGGGGCAGATAATAGCCCGGCCAGGACTTGCTGCTCCCCTCGACCGCGACACCGAAACCGGTTGCGCCGTCCAGATCGATATCGGCGACCGCCGGCATGATGTCGGTTTCCGGCGGGTACCAGTCGAAATAGCCGATATGGGTCTGGTCCATCATGTGGTTCCATTTCCCGCCCGCCATGACGTGGTTGTAGGTGTCGCGCAGTTCGTGATCGTAGCGGAACCGGCGGCGCACCTCGGCCGCCTCGTCGCGCGTGCTGGCGCGGGCCTGCTGCGCGAAGCGGGCGTTGCGGGCGGCCGCGATCTGCAACTGCGCCGCATTGGCGGAGGCGCGGATCGGAAAGAGCACCAGCTGGTAGAAGGCGTCGCGCTGGTCGGGACGCAGCCGTTGGTTGACGCGGTCGGCACGGGCGACGAGCGCGGTCCAGGCCGCGTCGACACGCTCGGCCTCGCGATCATGTTCGATGCTGAACGTGCCGGTCCGCAACTGTTCGGGCTTGGGCATGGCGTTGTACTTGCCATAGCGCGCGACCAGCTGCGCGATCTCGGTGGCGTTGTCCGGGCCGAACTGGCGCGCGGCCCAGTCGCGCGTCCAGGACGCGATCCTGCCCCGGTCGACCGATGAGGGCCGCCACGCCATGGCGAGGAAGAATTCGACCGGCAGTTCCAGCGGCTTGAGGTCGCCGACATTGGCGATCCACATCTCGTTCGCGCCATAGACGTTGGCGAGGTTCATCTGCTCCCAGATCTTGGGCAGCGGATTGGAGTTGATCCATTGATAGGCGAACGGCCCGCCGTGCATGTCCATGTGGAAATACACGCCGAACCCACCGCGCCGCTTGCGCTCGGCCGCGCCGGGCAGGCGGCGCAGATTGCCGACATTGTCGTCCGCCAGCATCAGCGTGACGTCGTCGGGCAGCCTCAGTCCGCCGTCATAATATTTATAGACCTCGGTGAAGAGCACCCACACCTGCGGCACCTGTTCGGCCGGGCGGCCCATGCCCTTGGCGATGATCCGGCGCTGGTCCGCGATCACCGTCTCCAGCAGGCGGATGTCGGATTGCAGCCCGCCCGTGCTTTCCAACGCCACGTCGCCATCGCCGCGCATGCCGACCGTGACGACGACCTCCTTGTCCCGGTTGCGGGCGATGCCTTCCTCGAAGAACCGCGCGACGCCTTCGCGATTGGTCGCATAGTTCCACTGGCCATTGCCATAGTCCTGGCGGTGGCTGGTCCATTCCTTGTGGGCGCGCATCATCGGTTCGTGGTGCGAGGTGCCCATGACGATGCCATATTCGTCCGCCAGCGGCGCGTTCTTCGGATCGTCGATGGCGAAGGCGTTGTTCCACATCGCCGGCCACAGATAATTGGCGCGCAGCCGCAGCAGCAGCTCGAACAGCCGGCCGTAGAAGGCGGCGTTCATCCCCCCGAACTTCTCGGTAGTCCAGCCGGTCAGGCAGGGGGCTTCGTCGTTCAGGAAGATGCCGCGATACCGTACCGCCGGCGACGCCTCGACATAGCGGCCGCGCGCGATGCCGAGATGCGATTGGCGGGTGACCGGCACGTCCGCCCACCAATACCATGGCGACACGCCGATCATGCGCGACAGGTCGTAGGCGCCATAGATCGTGCCGCGCTTGTCGCTGCCCATGATCACCAGCGCCTCGGCGACGCCGGGAAGGGGGTTGGCGACGGTCTGTACCGCGAACGCCTCCCACATATCCCGAACGCCGGTCGCGTCGAGCCGACCGCTGGCGATGAGCCGGTCGATGAGGGGGCTGCGCCCGATCGTGCCGACGATGATGACCTGCCGGGGCAGCGTAGCCGCGTCCGACACGAGGGCGGCCGGCGTCCCCGTCACCCGGCCGATATCCTCCGCCAGATCCTTGGCGGCACGGCGCACCCCCGGCCAGTCCGCGGCGTCGACGAAGACCGGCGTGATCCCGCCGCCGGCCAGCGTGATGTCGAAATTGCCCTTGCGCGGGGCAAAGCCGATGGCGGCCTTTAGCGGGGAACTCATCAGGCCGCCGATCAGCGCAACACCCACCAGATCACGTCGGTTGATCGTCATGCCATTCTTCCCTTCCTGCCGCCGCACGATGACGCGACCGGTCGTTGTGCCCCGCGACGGGGCGAAGGAATGAGGGCGGGGGCGGCCCGCATCCGTTCCGTTCGCGGGGGCCCGACCCGCAAAGGGGCATGCGGCCGGATGGCAACCATTCCCACTATCCTCTCCCACCAGCTGCCGCGGCGTTCGCGCGGTATACGCTATATCGACGCGGGCGCCGCGGCGTACCGGGGCGGATCGGCCCCTTCCTCTGCACCGTGAGGTCGCGCGTCGCTCGCAAAAACGTCGATCCGCCGGTCCGGCATCGTTGTTTCCTGTTGTCGCCGATGCTTCCGCTAGATTGGCTTGGCAGTCAACCTATTTTGGTAAGGCCGAATCGCATTGCCGTTCATCGAAGATGGCTATCGATTGCAAATTGGTCATATTGAAAACGACGTGCTGAACAGGCCCGGTCGACTCGATCGGGCTGAATAGACATTAGCGAATAGTGTCGCCGACTTTCTCACGCGACACCACAATACCATGGGCTATAAATCGTTTGTAGTAGAGCCAGGTCGGTCTCTTCCCGACAAATCTATTGCGTGACTTGTCGCTCGCGAAGAGATTGCGCTTGCATGAACACAGTATGACATGCAAGATTGGTCAGGCAGGCTTAAGCATAATAGGCCAGATCAATCAGGAGAGTGTGTCATGCGGGCAAGCAGGGGGCAATTGCGTCGTCGGGCCAATTTGCTGGCTACCACGATGTTGGGGTGCAGCATGGTCATCGCCGCGCAGCCGGCCTTCGGCCAGGATCGCGCGCCTCGCGCGGCAGCGGGCCGATCGGGTAAATCACAGTCGACCTCGGGTGTGCAGGCGGCCCCGGTGCCGACCGATCGGAACGGGACGGGGGTGGGTCAGAGCGGGAGCTCTACGACGCCGCCCACGGATGCCACGACCCAGTCCGTCACCGGCCAGTCGACGGGTGGCGGCACCGCCGCCGACGACGGCGGCGCGGGCGTCCAGGGCGCGGGCGCCCAGGCCATCCAGAGCGGTGAGGTCATCGTGACCGGGTATCGCCGTTCGCTGGAGGACAGTGCCAACGCCAAGAAGAACGCCACCAACTTCATCGACTCCATCTATGCCGAGGATGTCGGCAAGTTCCCCGATCTCAATCTGGCGGAGTCGCTGCAGCGCCTGCCCGGCGTCCAGATCGACCGTGACCGCAGCGGTGAGGGCACGACGATCAACGTTCGCGGCCTGAGCGCGGGCTTCACCGTCACCACCATCAACGGCTTCAACACCACCACCTCGGCTTATTCGGGCAATGAGGGGCGGGGCTCCGGGCTCGACGTCCTGCCGAACGAGATTTTCCGCCGCCTGACGCTCAGCAAGTCGCCCACGGCCAACACCGTGGAGGGCGGCACGGCGGGCGTCGTGGACCTGCAACCGGCGCGCGCCTTCGATCGCAAGGGTTTCCACGTCAGCGTTCAGGCGCAGGGGCAATATCAGGATGCCAATGGCACCACGACACCGCGCGGCGCGCTGATCGTCAGCAATACCTGGAAAACCGGCATCGGCGAATTCGGCGTGCTCGGCTCGGTCGCCTATGCCCAGCGCGACTATCGCAGCGAGAGTTTCGACACGATCGGCTGGACCACGCTGAACGTCAACGCCTTCTGTCCCGCCGTGCCGACCGCGACGATTTCGGGTTGCAACACCCGCAGTATTCCGACCGGTGGCTATGGCGGCGGCGCGGGCATTCCGACGACCGTGCCGGGCAATATCCCCGCCTCCCTGAACGTGGGCACGCCCGGATCGCGGCTCGTTCCGTGTCTCAACAACGCGCCCGGCGGAACCTCGGGGCTGAGTTGCCAGGATCTCAGCTATTTGCTGGTGCCGCGCCTGATGCGCGCCGAACAGACGACCGGCAACCGCAGCCGTCTGGGTGGTTCGTTCAATGTCGAATATCGTCCCTTCCCGGAACTGCGCTTCCACGTCGACACGCTGTTCAGCGACGTCAAGAACCAGTTCCGCCAGAACCAGTTGATGATGGTCGTGCGCAGCTACAACAATCTGGTGCCGATCGGTTTCGAACAGAATGACGATCGCGTCCTGACGTCGGGTACGTTCGGCAATACCTATTTCCTCAACCAGGCACAGCAGGGCAATACGCCGTCCAAGCTGTTCTACCGGTCGGGCGGCGTCGAATGGGACGTCGCGCCGAACCTGCGTTTCTCGGCCTCGGGGATGCGCAACAGCGGTCGGCTGTTGAATCAGACGACCGAATATACCTTGCAATCGGCCCCCGGCCGCGTGCCCAACGGTACCGCCAACGGCGTACCCGTGCCCGGCGGGTTCAGCCCGGCCGGCCGGCCGCAGGTCGCCATCACCGGCATCGACCTGACGCCCGTCGCGACCGGCCAATATGGCATCTACAAATATGTCGCCGGCGATCTGACCCCGTCGATCGAGAGCAATGTCGATTTCTCGAACTTCACCGGCTATTCCTGGAACAGCGCCAGCATCGGCGTGGCGCGCCAGCGTCTGGAACAACAGGCCTATCGTTTCGACCTGGTCGGGGGTAGCGCCGACACCTTCCAGCTTTCGACCGGCTTCATGAAGAATATATTCGACCGCCGGATCGAGGCTTATGGCGGCGGCCTGACCGGCGGCTGCTTCCTGCGCGGCACCTGCGGCAGCACGTTCCTCAACACGCAGAAGTCGATCCTGGAGGCCATCCCCAACAGCGATATCGCCAGCATCCTCAGCCCGCTTCCCTCGATGACGCTGTTCAAGGGCGCGCCGTTCGATGCCGGCTTCAACAAGGGCTGGCTGGTCCCCGACTTCGACAAGATCGCCGGCCGGGTCGACACCGAATATTTCCGCGAGGGCATCGATCCGGGCAAGACCGCTGCCAATTACCTTAATTCCTATGCCCGCCGCGACCTCAAGGAGGATACGACGTCGGGCTATCTGATGGCTGACGGGCGGCAGGATATCTTCGGCCGCGAATTGCGGTTCAACATGGGTATCCGGTACGCCAGCACCTATCAGAATGCCAATGGTCGCATCAACGACTTCATCCTTTTGGGCGGCACCGGCACGAGTATCCAGAGCTTCAGCAACAGCTATGACAACTGGCTGCCCAGCATGAACCTGGCCTATTTCCTGACGCGCAGCCTGGTGCTGCGCGGCGCGGCGGCGCGGACCGTGACCGGCGTGAACCCCTCCGACCTGCTACCCGGCTTGGGCGTGTCCGTCGATGGCAGCACCCTGACCCGCGGCAATCCCAAGCTTCAGCCCTTCTATGCCGACAATTTCGATGTCGGTATCGAATGGTATCCCCGGTCGCGCACCGTGCTGACCTTCAACGCCTGGTGGAAGAATCTCTTCAACTATCCCTATATCCTTCGCACGCAACAGCCGCTGTCGCGCACGGGCCTCGACTTCACCCGCCTGACCGAAGTGCAGCGCAACAACATTCAGAATTCGGTCGGCCTCAACAGCGATCCCTATAGCTATATCATCAATGTCGAGCAGCGGGCCAATACCGACCTGATCATCAAGCTCGCCGGGCAGGAGTTCCAATGGGTTCAGCCCACCGACTTCATCCTGCGGGGAACCGGGTTCAACGCGAACGTCACCCATATCAAGCAGTCCCTGAAGGGCAGTATTCCGCCGGGGCTCAATCCCAATGCGCTGCTTTCCGGGCTGGCGCCATGGACCTATAACCTCTCGGCCTATTATGAATCGCGGCTGTTCCAGTTCCGCATGTCCTATGTCCATCGTGACGAGAACATCAATACGGTCTGTCCCTGTGACAATGTTCCGGGCGATCGCTATTCGGTGGCCACCAACTATCTGGACGCACAGCTGTCCATTCCCCTGCCATTCTATCGAAAGGCCGTCCTCACGCTTCAGGCGCAGAACCTGCTCCAGCAGGTGACCCTTTCCCGCTACGAAAAGCAGGAGGCGCGTCCGTACAACGCGCAATATGCGGGCCGCAATTACGTGGTCGGCCTGCGCGCCAACTTCTGATCCCTTCCTCCCCCTGGGACGGCGTCTTCGGATGCCGTCCTTTTTTTATGCCTTGCGTGCGAAGGCGATGACGCTCCGATCGCGCGAGGATCTATGGTTGCGGCGCCGCGTCGCCCCGATCACCGCGTCATGGTCGATCGGCTAGGGGGTGGATTTCCGTGCGCGCGGGCAACGCCACGCTTACCCGGATGAACAAGCGGCGGTTAGGATAATATCGAGGGCGCCGGCGCTTGTGGATCGCGGTGCGGGTGGCAGCGTGTCATCTCGCCACTGCCACGACGATCTGCCCATTCCGTTTCCGCCCATCCCAAAGATTCGATCGCGCCGTCAGGGGCGGGATGTCATCCGCCCCGATTGCGATGTGCGACCTATCCACCGGTCATTCCACGCGAAATCGTGAAGCAACATTTTGTCGCAGATCGGGAAGGGACCTCGGGCGCATTGCGGGAGTTAGCGACCGAAAAGGGGGCGCAATGATCGATTTTATAGGCAGCTATTGCGGAAGCCCGCCGACCGCGGCGACATGGGCGTTACGCTGGAATGGGGACGTGTTCCTCATTGCCGTGCTGGTACTCGGCGCGATGGGCATGGTGCGACTGAACGTGCCCCGGCGCCGCGCCGGCCTGATCGCGGTCGGCGTGCTGGCGATCGCCTTCCTGTCACCGCTTTGCGCGCTGTCCGTGGCGTTGTTCTCGGCGCGTACCCTGCACCATCTGCTGCTGATCGGTGTCGCGGCGCCTCTCCTGGCGATCGCCGTGCCGACCCGTTCCACGCCGCCACCGGCCATCGCCTTCGCGCTTGCCACGGTCCTGCTATGGGTCTGGCACCTGCCCGCCGCCTATGACGCCGCCTTGGCCAACAAGGCGCTCTACTGGGTGATGCAGGCCAGCCTGCTGGGCAGCGCATGGGCCTATTGGCTGGCGGTGCGCCGTGCCGATCCGCCGGTGGCGCTGGCGCTGATCGGCGCGGGGGCCGCGCAGATGGGGTTCCTAGGCGCGATCCTCACCTTCGCCGCGCGCCCGCTCTATGCGAGCCACCTTTCGACCACCGTGCCGTTCGGGATCGGGCCGCTCGCCGATCAACAACTGGCGGGGCTGGCCATGTGGGTGCTGGGGCTGGTGCCCTATGCCGTGGTCGGCGCGACGATCCTGCGGACATCATGGCGGTGGAGGCTGGCGATATGATCCTGAGCATCGTCAAGGGGGTACATATCGCCGCGCTGATCCTGTGGTGCGCCGGCCTGATCGCGCTGCCCCTGTTGCTGGCCAAGCACTCGGTCAGCGAGGTGCAGACCACCTATACGCGGCTGCGGCTGCTGACGCATGACGGCTATACGATGATCGTCACGCCGGCGGCGGTGATCGCGATCGCGGCGGGCACCGTGCTGATCTATCTGCGCGGGGTATTCGAGCCGTGGATGTTCGCCAAGCTGGTCGCGGTCGGATTGCTGGTCTGTCTCCATGCGCTGGTGGGTCATACCGTCGTGCTGATGAGCGAACGGCGCGGCGAATATGCGCCGCCCTCGCCGGTGCCGCTGGTCGTCGGCAGCATCGCGACGATGACCATCGTCCTGCTGCTGGTGCTGGCCAAGCCGGTCGTTCCCGACATCGCGCCGGCCTGGCTCAAGGCACCGCAGAACCGTCAGCTTCCGGTTGAAGAGACACCGATTTGATACTCGAACACCAACTTGCCGCCGTGCCACCCGGTGAAGCCGGTGAACCCGACCGCGAACAGCGAAAGGAGCAGGCCATAGGGCAGCACCGCCTGTTCGTAACCGGTCAGGCGAAAGCCCCAATTGGCGCCCAGGATCGACAGCAGCATCACGGCGATGATGAAGTGCGTCCAGCTGGCCGACCGCGCGCGGATGCCGGGGACCAGCAGCAGCTCGACCGTGCCGGCGACGCCCGCCAGCACGCCGAACAGGAACCCCGCGCCCGACGCCCACAGTCCCGCACGCGCCCAGAAATTGTCGCCGGTCCACCAGTAGAGCAGATCCGCACCCAGCGTGCAGGTGGTCAAGGCGATCGGGAATGCGACCAGCATCGCGTGGATCGGATGGCCGGCGACCGCGATCTTCGATTCGGTGCGGTGAAACGCCTCCTTTTGCTCGACGGGGTCGACAAGCCGCGTTTGGGCCAGGTCTTCGCGGGCAAAATCGGTCTTCATGGGGTTGCACGTCTCCAGACCGGGGCGGGCCGCGCCGGCATGAGCGCGACAACGCTCATCGCGCTATCCGGTTGCACGGGCGCGCTGTCGACGATCGATCCGGCGGGCCCCTATGCGCGATCGGTCGCGACAATGTGGTGGGTGATGCTGGGCGGATCGGTGCTCCTCGCCGGTCTGGTCTTCGTGCTGCTGGCGCTGGCCTTCCGCCGTCGCGGCGAGACGCGTCGGGAGGCGTCGGGCCGGTTGTGGATCGGCGCGTTGGGCCTCGCCATGCCCGGTGTCGTGCTGCTGGCGCTTGTCGGCTACGCGCTGACGGTCGGCATCGGCACGCTGCCGACGGCCGATCCGGCGGCGGTGGAGGTCCGGGTGACCGCACGTCAATATGCGTGGGATGTGGAGCATCCGGGCGGGATACGTACGCAGGATGTCCTGCACATCCCCGCCGGCCGTCCCGCCGACCTCGTCATCACCTCGACCGACGTGATCCACAGCCTGTGGGTGCCGCGCCTCGCGGGTAAGATGGACGCGATACCCGGCCATACCAACCGGCTGCGCGTGATCGCCGACAGACCCGGCACCTATCGCGGCGAATGCGCCGAATATTGCGGCGTCGGACACAAGGACCACGACCTGACCGTCATAGCGCACGACGCCGCGGGATGGGCCGCCTTCACGAGGGGGAACCGATGAACGCGCTGAAACTGCACCGCGAACTGACCGCGATCTGGCGCACCGAGCCGGGCTGGCGCGGGCATCTGCGCTCGGTGAACCACAGCGATCTGGGCAAGCGGTTCATCATCGCCGCCTTCGTCTTCTTCGCGATCGGTGGCGTCCTGGCGATGTTGATCCGCGCGCAGCTGGCGACGCCGCGCAGCGCCTTTGTCGGGCCGGAGGTCTATAACCAGCTGTTCACGATGCATGGCAGCATCATGATGTTCCTGTTCGCCATCCCGATGTTCGAGGGGCTGACCATCTATCTGTTGCCCAAGATCCTGGGCAGTCGCGATCTGGCCTATCCCCGCCTGACCGCGCTGGGTTGGTGGTGCTATCTGTTCGGGGGCACGATCATCATCCTGGCGATGCTGGCCGGCGTCGCGCCGAACGCGGGCTGGTTCCTTTATCCGCCCTTGTCGGGCAAGGCATATACGCCCGGCATCAATTCCGACGTCTGGCTGCTCGGCATCACGTTCGTCGAGATTTCGGCGATGTGCGCCGCGATCGAGATCACGGTCACGATCCTGAAGTTCCGCGCGGCCGGCATGGGGCTCGACCGGATGCCGATCTTCGCCTGGTATCTGCTGGCGACCGCCGGGATGATGGTGTTCGGCTTTCCGCCGCTCATCCTGGGCTCGATCCTGCTGGAGGTCGAACGCGCCTTCGGCTGGCCCTTCTACGCGCCCGAACTCGGCGGATCGCCCTTGTTGTGGCAGCATCTGTTCTGGCTGTTCGGCCACCCGGAGGTCTACATCATCTTCCTGCCCGCCGCCGGGGCGGTGTCGACCATCCTGCCGGTGATGGCGCGCACCCGCCTGCTGGGCCACGGCGCGATCGTCGCGGCGATCATGGCGCTCGCCTTCCTCAGCTTCGGGCTGTGGGTCCACCACATGTTCACCACCGGCATCCCGCACATGGCGCTGGGCTTCTTCTCGGCCGCATCGGCGCTGGTTGCCGTGCCGACGGCGGTGCAGGTGTTCGCCTGGCTGGGCACCCTGTGGCAGGGTCGGCCCGAGCTGCGGCTGCCGATGCTCTACCTCATCGGCTTCTTCATCGTGTTCGTCATCGGCGGGCTGACCGGGGTGATGCTGGCGATGGTGCCGTTCGACGCGCAGGCGCACGACACCGCCTTCGTCACCGCGCACCTGCATTATGTGCTGGTCGGCGGGTTCGTGTTCCCGATGCTGGCCGCCGCCTATTACTGGTTGCCGCACATCACCGGGCGAGAGCGCGTGATGCGGATCGGCGAGGCGGCGTTCTGGCTGATCTTCATCGGCTTCAACCTGACCTTCTTCATGATGCACCTGACCGGATTGCTGGGGATGCCGCGCCGGATCGATACCTATGCGGCGGGGATGGGCTGGACCTGGTTGAACCTCCTGTCCTCGGTCGGCGGCTTTCTGCAGGCGTTCGGCTTCGCGCTGTTCCTGATCGACGTCGTGCTGCAGATCTGGCTCGGACGCCTGCACCGGCGCAATCCCTGGGGGGCGACGACGCTCGAATGGGCGATGCCGACGCCGTCGCCCGATTATAACTTCGCCAGCCTGCCGACCGTCACGTCGCGCGATCCGTTGGCGGACGCGCCGGACCTGGGGGTGGCGCTGGCGCGGGGCGACGGGCTGCTGGCGGGAAGCCGCAACGGATGGCGCGAGACGATCGCGGTCGACATGACCAGCGGTGCGCCCGAACACGTCGCGGTCCTGCCGGGCAATAGCTGGTCGCCGATCGCGACCGCCGGCATGCTCGGCGGCTTCTTCCTCGCGATGCTGGCCGGCCTCTATATCATCACGCCGATCTTCATCCTCGGCGTGGTGTGGCAGGGCTGGCGCTGGGCATGGAGCAACGGCATCCGGCGCGACGTCGGCCAGGTGACGGTCGGCGATGGCCTGTCCTTGCCCACCAGTTTCGAGGCGACCCGCACGACCGGATGGTGGGGCAGCGTGTTTGCGCTGTCCGCCAGCGCGACGCTCTTCGCCTCGCTGCTGTTCGGCTATGCCTTTTTGTGGACGATCGCGCCCAACTGGCCGCCGCCGGCACTGATCGCACCGTCGCTGGTGGCGCCGCTGCTCGCGCTGGCGGGCGCCGCCGTCGCCTTCCATGCCGGGCGCGGTGGGCGCGGCATGCGGGGCCTGGTCGGACAGGTGACGATCATCGCCGCGCTGGGCTGGCTGCTGACCGGCGCGCCCGACCCTGCGAGCCACGCCTATGCCGCCACCAGCGCGATGCTCGCCGCCTATGCGATCTTCCATGCCGGACTGGCGGCGATCATGTACGCCTTCCTGCTGGCCCGCGCACGGCACGGCTTTCATTCGCCGGCGCGGGGCGGGGAGGCGCGTATCATAAGGCTGTGGAGCGACCATGCCGCCGGGGTCGGCGCCTCGGTCGCGATCCTGCTCGTATTGCCGGGGTGGTTCGCATGATCATGCTCCTGCGCCTCTCGGCGGGATTAGCCGGATGGGCCATGGCCTTCTGCCTGATCTATGCGCTGCACGGGATGGGCTGCGCGGCCGGGTGGGATACGCTTCGCACCAGCGGATTCAGCGTCCATCAGGCGGTGCTGCTGGCGGCCTGGGCGCTGTCGCTCGCGGCGACGTTGGCGATCGCGCTATGGTTGCGGCGGTACCGCGCGACGGCCCTGGATCGCGCGGCGGCGGCGCTGGGCTGGGTCGGCTTCGCGGCGACGCTCATCACCTTCGCCCCCATCGCCATCGTGCCGGCCTGCACCTGATGCGAGGCGATGCGCCGGCACCCGCCGCGCATCACGCCATGGCGCCGCGGGGCCGGGCGCGCGGGTAGGACCAGCATTCGACATATCCCATCATCCGCAAGGGGGCGTCAGCATGATCGGTACGCGCATCCGTCGCTCGGTGTTTCTGGCGTTGCAGAGCATGACCGGCGGCGGGCGTCGACGGCGCGGCCCCATGCGCGCAGCGGATCTTCGTCGCGGTCGCGGACGGCCGGCTGATCGCGCTCGACGCGCGGACCGGACGCCCTTGCGCGGGCTTCGGTCGCGACGGGACGGTCGACCTGACCATCGGCATGGACCTGGGCGAGCCGGGCCATGCGTCAAGCAATTCCGGTCCGGCGGTGATCGGCGACATGGTCGTCGTCGGCCAACAGGTGAGCGACAATCAGCGCCGCGATGCCCCGTCGGGCGTCGTCCGGGCCTATGACGCGACCACCGGCGCGCTGCGCTGGGCCTGGGATGCCAAGCGGCCTGACGCGCAGGCTCCGCTGCGCGCAGGCCAAAGCTGGCCGAAGGGGGCGCCCAACGTCTGGAACGTGATCTCGGGCGATGCGGGCCTCGGGCTGGTGCTGCTGGCGACCGGCAACGCGGGCAACGATCACTGGGGCGGCAATCGCGATCCCGAAGACGATCGCTTCCGCAGCGCGGTGGTCGCGGTCGACCTCGCGACGGGCGCGACACGCTGGGCCTTCCGCACCGTGGAGCGGGATCGCTTCGACTATGACCTCGGCGCGCAGCCGGTGCTGACGACCCTGCCGGTCGGGGGCGTGATGCGCCCCGTGGTCATTCAGGGGACGAAGACCGGATCGATCTTCGTCCTCGATGCGCGCAACGGACAGCCGGTTGCACCGGTCGCCTATCGCAAGGTACCCACCGACGGCATGCCGGGCGACCGACTGTCGCCGGTACAGCCGCAGTCGGTGGCATTTCCCAACCTGTCGGGACGGCCCGGCCGCAATCCCGAACGCATCGATGCGCGGCATAGCTGGGGGCTGACGCCGCTCGACGCGGCACTGTGCCGCATCCAGTTTCACCGAATGCGATATGACGGCATTTACTCCCCGCCGACCGACAAGGGCCTGGGCACGCTGCTGTTCCCCGGCACCGTCGGCGGCATGAACTGGGGCGGGATCGCGCTCGACCCCGCGCGCGGCGTCATCATCAGCAACCACAGCCGCCTGCCCAATCGTGTGGAGCTTATTCCCCGCGCCGAGGTCGGCGATCCCGCGATCGGTGATGGCGGTCGCCGCCCCGACCAGGCGGTCGCACCGCAAAAGGGGGCGCCTTACGGGGTCGATCGGCCCATGTGGCTGTCGCTGTTGGGCGTCCCGTGCATCGCGCCGCCCTGGGGCTATATCGCCGCGACGGACATGCGCAGCGGACGGCTGCTCTGGTCGCACCCGCTCGGCACCGGGCGCGACAGCGGGCCGATGGGGATCCCCTCGCTGCTGCGCGTGGTCATCGGTACCCCCAACCTGGGCGGCGCGGTGACGACCGCCAGCGGCGTGACCTTCATCGCCGCCGCGCAGGACAATTATCTGCGCGCCTTCGAAACGGCGAGCGGCCGGCTGCTATGGTCGGCGAGGTTGCCGGCGGGCGGTCAGTCCTTGGCGATGACCTATATGCATCGCGGGCGACAATATGTCGCGATCGGCGCCACAGGCCATGCCCGGTTCGAAACGAAGATCGGCGACACGCTGATGGTATATGCCTTGCCGGAGTGAGGGGCTACCGCCCATGCCGGGACCAGCACCACCCGTCCGCTGCGCACGGCAATACTTTGTTAGGATATTCAGCCCCCGCCGAAGGTTCTTCAACGCAGTGCGCAAGACGGTTCCGACCGGCCCGCGCCTGGATCGACATCATGGAGCTTCGACGATGAGCGAACATGCGCCGCAACCTGAATTGACCGAAAAGGCGGTCGACCTGAAGGCGGAGCGCGATGCGGCGACGCATCGTCCCGAGAATGACGATCACGCCCATGAGGGGATCGTGTCCACCCCCTTCGAGGATCAGGCGCCATCGGGCGCCTTTGATGCCGAGGGGCATCGACCCGTCCTCGAACGTAGCCGGAAGGTGCGCTGATGCTGGTACAGATCAATACGGATAACCGGGTCGAGGGCTCGGAAGCGACCAATAAGGCGATCGAGGAGCGGGTACGCGAACGTCTGTCCCGCTTTGCCGAACGTCTGACCCGGGTGGAAATGCATCTGCGCGACGTCGATGGCGACCGCAACGGTAGCCAGGGGATCGAGGCAAAGCTTGAGGCCCGCCCGGCCGGCGGGCAGCCCATCGTGGTCACCGACCAAGCCGGATCGACCGACAGCGCGGTTGCCGGCGTCGTCCGCAAGGCCGCAGACGCGTTGGACCGGGCGTTCGGCAAGCAGGACGCCGTACGATAGACGAAAGTGGGGGCGCGATGAACGCGCCCCCCTTTTAAGCTGACGTTTGCTGGACCCGCCAGCCGGTGGGGTTCATGCCGAATCCAGAATTCCAGACGGCCGTGACCAGCTGGGTCAACCCATCGAGACGACCCTCAATTTCGCTGGTTTGCCAAGATGTGTTCGACGATGTGCCGCTATGCGGGCGGCCAGCCACGACCTTGCGCATCCGAACCCGTGCAGCATGCCGCCAACCAAAAAACTTAGCGTCGAACGCGGTCCTCGCGCCGGCGCGTGCGGCGTTATCGCAAGCCTTTTCGACGATCGGATTTCAGGATACCCCAAACCGCTAAAGCCGTGCGTACACAGGCCAACTAGGAAAACCCAATGTTTCCTGCAGCTTGAAAAAGCTGGTGACCCCTACGGGAGGCGTTATTCCAGCGTAAAAAGCACGTATTTCCGCAGTTTTCGTGGGTCGCTTGCCCATCGGTTTGTACACACGGCCTGTACCCGCGTGCGGCGTCATTTCAACCTGGCATGGGCAAGCCGTCAAGCGATAATACACAGGTCCTATGGGGTGCTTTCGCCCGGGTTGGTCGGTAGTATGTCGAGAGCCGGAAGGGCGCGGACTATCTTCATCGTCTCCAAGCTCACAGTGATTATGCGCTGGAACAGCAGCAGCGGATAGGCCGGGTCGCCGACTGTCTCGATCGCGTAGCGGTTCGCGTCGTTGATAATGCCGCTGGCCTTGTCGACCTTTACACACTGACGCTCCATCACCCATTCCAGCGCGGACTTACCGTTGACCACATAGTCGTAGGCGTCGAGCGGAATGCCAGCGATGGTGATGTTGGCATTGTAGATCAGAGACGTTTTATCGAGGTTCGGTCGCTTGCCCGCGAACCGCATCTGCTCGACGCGATAAAAGCTTTCCGGGTCGGGCGGCGGGACGAGCGATGTGTCGCCGCGCGTGAAGACGACTGGGTACGGATCGACCTGCTCGTAATTGACGTGATATCCTGCCAAGGCGCGTCCGGCGTTGGAGAAGGCCCAGAAACTGCCTGCGGACCGGACCCGGGGGATACGCGGCAATTCCTTCGCGAGATTGTCGGCGAAGCGGGCGCGATAGTCCTCCGAGTGGAGCAGGCCGTAGATATAATAGAACAGGTCGCGCTTGCTGATCGCCTCGCCAGGATAGGCCGACTGGAAATGGGCGAGCCCGGCATCCGTAATCGCTTCTCGGCGGGTCACGATCGGGGCCTTTGGCGCGGCGTCTTCAGCGAACAGGTCGCCCATAGCTCCCGCCTTCATGCCATCTCCTCCACGGTGTCGTAGAGAAACATCGGAAAGCACTGACTGCCGTCGATGTCCGCCATGTGCAGGCTGGGCAGGGCGTTGGTCATCAGTGCGGTAAAGGGAACCTTCTGTCCCCCGCCCGACACGCAGATCACCAAATTTTTCTCTTGACACTCGGTCAGCCGAGGAAAATTCTCGCTCGCTCGCTCGCTCGCTCGCTCGCCCGCC
>NZ_JBNNOB010000003.1:0-78034 GCF_050274375.1 Sphingomonas sp. NPDC019816 | reverse complement strand
AAGGCTAAATATACGTGAAGAAAATCTTCTCCGGCGCGGCGTTCTGCTGGTCTGGCCCGCCAATGCGCAGCAGGATCATCACCACGCCCGAGGCCTCGGCCGCCAGCATCAGCCGCCGCGACGCGGTGAGGTCCAGCCCGCGCATCGCGCCCCAGCCCTCCGCGATCACCGTGCCCAGCCCCGGACAGCGCGCGCCATCCGCCGCCGCGCGCAGCAGCGCCGAATCATCACCGACCACCACCACGACCAGATCGGCGGGATCGAGCCCCATCGCGATCAGCCCCGGCCCATGGAGTCGCCCGCCCTGTCGTTCGGCCGCTTCGGTGCGCAGCCACAGGATCGGCCGGGCCCCGGCGGCAAGCACACACCCGATCGCAAAGCCCGCGCCGCTGGCTGCCTCGCCTTGCGAAAGCGCATGAATTTCATGGAGTTGCGCAGGGGCAAGGCCCCGCGTCAGCGCGTCACCCGCCCCCCGCTCACCCTCCTCCATCCGCGTCGCCAGACAGGCGGCACGACGCAAACGGTCGATCAGGGCGAAGGGCTCCTCCATATATGTTCTTGTAATGTTCTCTTGCTGGAGTCGCCAATGTAATTTTTCTGAAAAAAGTGCTTGCCGGATTCGAAACCCACATCTAATAGCCCGCCTCACCCCAGCCGGTCAGCCGGTTCGGAAACGCCAGAGCGGGCGTAGCTCAGGGGTAGAGCACAACCTTGCCAAGGTTGGGGTCGAGGGTTCGAATCCCTTCGCCCGCTCCAGCGATTTGCCCAGCAAGTCGCCTGATCGTCAGGGACGATCCTTCACAACCCACCGAATATAAACCAGATCGCATGCATCAGGTATGGTGTGTTTTGTGGGCCTGCGCATGCACTCAGGCGATGAAAAACCTGTCGCCCTTCGGCGCGCTTTTGATCTTCGGGTTCATCGGCCTGCTGACGGGCAAGTTCGGGCTGTGGTTCCCGCTCGACCTGCTGGCCGCTGCGGTGATCGCGATCGCGCAGAATGGCCGGCGGAACGGATAACCCTGCCCACCGGCACTTCGCCGTCATGACCGATAGCGTTCGATCCAGCGCCCCTCGGCAAACATCAGCTTGTCGAGCAGCCGGCGTTCGATGAAGCCATCGGGCACATGCACGGGATCGGCCATCTCCGCACCCCCCGCGCCGCCACGGAAATCCGCGATCAACCGGTCTCGTGCCGCCCGGAAGTCGCTCTTCTGCCGTTCGTCCTCACGTGCCTGTGCGCATGCCCGCCAGAAGGCCGCATAGTCATGCCCGTCCGCCTTGCGATACAGGCTGTTCAATCGCCTCCATCCGGTACGTCCGGCACGATGCCAGTCGCGATGGCGCGCCGCCTTGCTGGCCAGGCGATCCCAGATGAAGACATCCGCCTCCGGCCGGGCGAAGGTAGCGATCTTGCTGGCGGCGGAGCTGTGCTGGCGCATCCGGCCTTCGGTCGGGAGCTGGCCGGCGAGTACGGGAATGTCGATCACCGGATCGAATGTCGGCTTCGCCCGCAATCCCATGATGGCATGCGCGACCGCCTGCTTTCGCCAGATGACATGGTTGGTCAGTTGAAAGGTGACGAGAAAGCGATGCGCGTCTCCCTCCGTCACAAGCCCCGTGAACAAGGCCAGCCAATGCGTATCCGGGTGTCGGTTCCCGCCGATCCATTGATCCCTGGGGCGGCACCAGCGACGCACATCCGCCTCGGCCTCCACCAGCAATTGCGCGCGGGCATCGTTTGAAAATGGCATGATCTTCCTCCCGCGCGCGGCGTTAGGAGCGGGCTTTGGTCCGGCACCATCCGGGAGGACGCCGGATTGCCATCCCTATCCTCGCCATCGGAGTGTCCATGCCGATTCGCCCCGCCACCCTCGCCGACGCGCCCGCCATCGCCGCGATCATCCTGCCGGTGATCCGGGCGGGCGAGACCTATGCGCTCGATCCCGCCATGACCGAGGCGGCGGCGCTGGCCTATTGGCTGGGGGAGGACAAGCGGACATTCGTGCTGGAGGAGGGGGGCGAGATCCTCGGCACCTATTATCTGCGCGCCAATCAGGCCGGGGGCGGGGATCATGTCGCCAATGCGGGGTATATGACCGGCGCCGCCGCGCGCGGGCGTGGGCTGGCACGGGCGATGGCGCTGCATTCCTTCGACGAAGCGCGGGCGCGGGGCTTTGTGGCGATGCAGTTCAACTTCGTGGTCAGCGCCAACGCCGCCGCCGTGCATCTGTGGACGGCGCTGGGCTTCGCGACGGTCGGGCGGGTGCCCGGCGCTTTCCGGCATCCGCGCCTGGGGGCGGTCGATGCGCTGGTGATGCACCGACCGCTATAGGACCTACCCTGCGCGGGCGACCTGGAAGCCGGCGAAGGACTGGCTGACCGGCATCAGCTCCAGCCGGTTGATGTTGAGGTGCGGCGGCAGCTCGGCGACCCAGAGCAGCGTGGCGGCGATGTCGTCCGCCGTCATCGGGTCCGAGCCAGCATAGAGCGCATCCGACGCCGCCTGGTCGCCACCGGTACGGACGGTGGTGAACTCGGTCTCCACCATGCCCGGCTCGATCGAGGTGACGCGTACCCCCTTGCCATGCAGGTCGGCGCGCAGGTTCAGCGAGAATTGCTTCACGAACGCCTTGGTCCCGCCATAGACGTTGCCGCCGGTATAGGGATAGTTCGCCGCCACCGAGGACAGGTTGATGATCCCCCCGCGCCGTTCGATCAGGCGCGGCAACAGCCGGTGGGTAATGGTGATCAACCCGTCGATATTGGTCGCGATCATCGTGCGCCACTGGGCCAGATCGCTGTCCTGCGCCGGCTTGGTGCCGAGCGCGAGGCCGGCATTGTTGATCAGCAGGTCGATGCCCGCGAACGCCTCCGGCAAGCCGGCCAGCGCCGCATCGAGCGCCCCCTCGTCGGTGATGTCGAAGGCGAGCGGATGGAACGCCGTCCCCAGCTCGTCGGCCAGCGCCTGGAGCCGGTCGGCGCGCCGTCCCGTCCCGATCACCCGCCAGCCCGCCGCGACGAAAGCGCGCGCGGCGCCGGCACCGATTCCGGCGGTAGCTCCGGTGATGAGGGCGGTTCTGGTCATCGGTCGATCTCCTTCAAGGCCATGGTGGCGCGGCAACGCGCGCCCGGTGTGGCGCAAATGGCGTCCTGGCGAAAGCGGTCAGCCCCGGCTTCGTTCCACCTCCTTGTTTTCCGGGCTTTTCCCGGATGGCGGCGATGGTGGCGACAGCGCATTCTGCGCGGCGGGAGAATGGGATCATGGCCTATGTCGTCGATGTCGAGCTGACCCGCGTTCCGGCGGAGCGCCCGCTATCGCCTCGTGCGCAAGGCGGGCAATGCCTGTTCCGTCCCGCCGGCGAGGCGGGGGCGGACAGCGACTCGCTGCGGGTCGTCTACCCCCCGGTCACCCGCACGTCCGAGCGCTGGACGCGAATCTACTGACGCAGCGTTTCCCGGGCCGCCCCTTTGCACGGGCAAGCCCCCTCCCCACATCATGGTCCATCTTCCCGCGACCGCCGTCGCGTCAGTCAGGACCATCCATGCCCCGCCCGATCCGTATCGATTTCGTCTCCGACATCTCCTGCCCCTGGTGCATCATCGGGCTGCGCGGGCTGGAGATCGCGCTGGAGCGGTTGGGCGACGCGGTCGAGGCGGACATCCATTTCCAGCCGTTCGAGCTGAACCCGGCGATGACGCCCGAGGGCGAGAATATCGTCGAGCATATCGGCCGCAAATATGGCGCGACGCCCGAACAATCGGCGGCCAACCGCGCCACCATCCGCGAGCGCGCCGCCTCGGTCGGCTTCACCATGGCGATGACCGACACATCGCGTATCTACAATAGCTTCGATGCGCATCGCCTACTCTACTGGGCAGGGATCGAGGGGCGACAGGCGGCGCTGAAGCATGCGCTGTTCGACAGCTATTTCACGAACGGCGAGGATATTTCGGACCATGCGGTGCTGATCGCCGCCGCCGCGCGCGCCGGCTTGGATACGGACGAAGCCCAGGCGATCCTGACCTCCGACCGCTACGCCGCCGAGGTGCGCGAGGCCGAGCGGCTGTGGCAGGGGCGCGGCATCCAGTCGGTGCCCGCCATCGTCATCGACAATCGCTATCTCATCTCGGGCGGCCAGCCGCTCGAATCATTCGAGCAGGCGCTGCGCCAGATAGCCGCCGAACCCGTTCAAGCCTGATCCATTCGAAAGGAGCCCCCCATGGCCGACACCCGTTATGCCAAGACCGAGGAAGCCCTGTCGCGGCTGACCCCCGAACAATATTATGTGACCCAGCAGAGCGGCACCGAGCGTCCCGGCACCGGCGAATATCTGCACACGCGCGAGCCGGGCCTGTATGTCGACATCGTCTCGGGCGAGCCGCTGTTCGCCTCGGCCGACAAGTTCGATTCGCATTGCGGCTGGCCCAGCTTCACCCGGCCGATCGAGCCGGCGCATGTCAACGAACTGCGCGACACCACGCACGGCATGATCCGCACCGAGGTCCGCTCGGCGCATGGTGACAGCCATCTGGGCCACGTCTTCCCCGATGGCCCGCGCGATCGCGGCGGCCTTCGCTACTGCATCAACTCCGCCTCGCTGCGCTTCGTGCCGCGGGGGGAGATGGAGGCGGAAGGTTATGGCGACTATGTCGACCAGGTCCGTGCGGCGGAGCAGGGGTAAGAATCCTCCCCTGTAAGGGGAGGGGGACCAGCGAAGCTGGTGGAGGGGTGTCACCGGTTGCGAGGGCAGAATAATCTCTCGAGCGTGGACACCCCTCCGTCAGGGCTTCGCCCTGCCACCTCCCCTGCAAGGGGAGGAACAGGTCCTTGACGCATACGGCACCTTTCCCCGGCTCGGTCGTTTGCAACGCGAAACGATAAGGGTCGGGGAACGGGCTATGATGAAGGCGATGATCTGGGGCTGGGCACCGTTACTGGCCGCCGCACCGGCTTTAGCACAGCAGACCACCGACCCGGTCCCCTCGGCCTCGCGTGTCGTTCCAGACGCCCCTACGGGCGATACGCAGCGCCCGCCCCGCCGCCGCGCGGTGCGCCCCTCCGACAGTGCGCCCTCGGCGATCACCGCCGACACCAGGCGCACGCCGCCGCCGGGGCTGATCGGCGACTGGCACGACATCCGCACCCGGCTGGGGCGGCGGGGCATCACCGTCACCGCGCGCTATGCCTCGGAAAGCGCGGTCAATGTGACGGGTGGGCGCAAGACGCTGTTCCGCGAAACCGGGCAGTTCGACGCCGGCGCGCTGTTCGACCTGGAAAAGGTCATGGGGCTGAAGGGCGGGGCGTTCCAGGCCACGCTCACCTATCGCCGGGGCCGCAACCTGACCGAAGATGCGGGGTTGGGCGCGCTGCAACAGGTGCAGGAGGTCTATGGGCGGGGCCAGACTCTGCGCCTCACCCAATTCTGGTACGAGCAGCGGATCGGCGAGCGGTTCGAGGTGAAACTGGGCCGCACCAATCCGGGTGAGGATTTCGCGATCTTCTCCTGCCACTTCATGAATTTGAGCTTTTGCGGCGCGCAGCCGGGCAATCTGGTCGGCGACTATTGGCAGAACTGGCCGGTCAGCCAATGGGGCGTGCGGCTGCGCTACGAACCGCGTGACGACCTGTATGTCCAGGGTGCGGTCTATGAGGTCAATCCGCGCAATCTGGATACCGACTTCTTCATCGGCCATTTCCGGGGTGCGACCGGGGTGCTGGTCCCCGCCGAAGTCGGCTGGATCAACCATCCCACCGCCGGGCGGATCGGGTCGTACAAGCTGGGCGGCTGGGTCAGCACCGCCGATGCGGCCGACGTCTTCCTCGACATCAACCGTCGCCCGCTCGCGATCACCGGCCTCGCCCCGCTGGAGCGGAGCAGCCGCTACGGCGTCTATATCAACATCCAGCAGCAGCTGACCGGCGAGACCAAGGACGGCAAGGCGGAGAACGGCCTGAGCGTCTTCCTGAACGCCACCCAAGCGGACCGCGCAACCAGCGTCACCGACAATCAGGTCGCCGCCGGGCTGTTCTACAAGGGGCTGGTGCCCGCCGTGCCCGGCGACGTGCTGGGCATCGGTGTCGCGCGCACCCATGTGAACGGGCGGGTGGCGGACGGGCAGCGGCTCGATCCCACGCGGCCGGCGGTGCAGGGATCGGAATATGCCGCCGAGGTGTATTACAGCATCCACCCCGCCGAATGGTTGGAGATGCGCCCCAATGTCCAGTTCATCCATCATCCCGGCGGCTATGCCCAGGCGGACGATGTCACCGTGCTGGGCCTGAAGGCCGCGCTGACGCTGTAGCCCCCGCCGATTCACGACCCGTTCAATCGGCCGCCCTCATGAGTGACGGCTCCAAAGGAGTGTTTTGATGATCCGTTCGATGATGGCGTCCGCCCTGCTGGCGCCGACCGCCATGGCGATGGTCGCCGCGCCCGTGCCCGCCATGGCGCAGACCGGCGGCGATCTGGCGGCGGTACAGCGCTCGCTTCAAGCGCTGACGACGATGACCGCCGATTTCACCCAGACGGACCGCGCCGGCAAGGTGCTGACCGGTACGCTGACCATGAAGAAGCCGGGCAAGATCCGCTTCCAATATGAAAAGGGCGTGCCGCTGCTGATCGTCGCGGATGGCGGCGCGCTGACCTTCATCGACTATTCGGTGCGTCAGGTGCAGCGCTGGCCGATCAAGAACTCGCCGCTGGGCGTGCTGATCGACCTCAGCCGCGATATCGGCCGCTATGCCAAGGTGGTGCCGAGCGCCGACTCGCGGCTGCTCTCGGTCGAGGCGAACGATCCCAAGCATCCCGAATATGGCAAGATCACGCTGGTCTTCGCGCGCGATTCGGCCGCGCCCGGCGGGCTGATGCTGCAGGGGTGGGTCGCGCTCGACAGCCAGAACAACCGGACGACGATTCGTCTGTCGAATCAGCGCTACGGCGTGGCGGTGGACGACAAGGCGTTCCGTTTCAACGACCCGCGGAGGTCGGCGGCGCGTAACTGAACGCTTCCGGGCAATTTCATTCATCCGGGCGACAGGTTTCCTGTCCTATCAGGGCGTTGCGGTTGAGGGGCCTTCGAGATTCCCCCCTGTTGCTCGAAGAAGCACCCTCATCCCGCCTGCGTGACGAACGCTAGGTCGGCCCTCGCTCCATGCCCCCGGAGCGAGGGCCTTTCCGTTTTTGAAGCTATTCCTCCCCTTGCAGGGGAGGAAGGACGGTGCCCGGGTAACCTTGTCTCACCCCCTGCCCCCCGCTACATCGCGTTCCGTGAAAATCGCCTCCTGGAACATCAATTCGGTGCGGTTCCGCGCCGCCATCGTCGAACAGTTTCTGACCGAGGCTGCGCCCGACATTCTGTGTCTTCAGGAGACGAAGGTCGTCGATGACGACTTCCCCTTCGAGCTCTTCCGGTCGCTCGGCTACGATCACATCGTCATCCACGGCCAGCGCATGCACCACGGCGTCGCGATCGCCAGCCGCGTGCCGATCGTCGAGGACGACCGCTTCGACTGGCAGGCCAATGCCGAGGCGCGGCATGTCGGCGTGCGCCTGCCCAACGGCGTCCGGCTGGAGAATGTCTATATCCCGGCGGGCGGCGACGTGCCCGACCGCGAGGTGAACCCGAAATTCGGCCAGAAGCTCGATTTCCTCGACCGCATGATCGATTGGTCGGGCCAGCTCGACTGCCCGACCATCCTGACCGGCGACTTCAACATCGCGCCGCTCGAGTCGGACGTGTGGAGCCACAAGCAGCTGCTCGACGTGGTCAGCCATACGCCGATCGAGGTCGAGACGCTGGCCAGGCTCCAGGCGTCGAACGACTGGGTCGATCTGGGCCGCCACTTCATCCCCGCGCCCGAGCGGCTCTATACCTGGTGGAGCTACCGCGCGAAGGATTGGGCGGCGTCGGATCGCGGGCGGCGGCTCGACCATATGTGGGCGACGCGCGACGTGGCCGACAAGGCGTCCGGCCACCGCGTGTTCGAGGGGTGCCGCAGCTGGCTGAAACCCTCCGACCATATCCCGATCATGACGGAATTCGATTTTTGAGCGCCGATCCGAAGGCGCCTGATGCCCGGGCGGCGGCGCGCGCCATCGATGCGCTGCGTCGGGGGTGGCCGATCGCGATCGATGGTGTCGCGCTGCTGGCGGTCGAGACGGCCGATCCGATGCGTCTGGCCTGTTTCGATCCCGAAGGGCAGGCGCCGGTCCTGATCTCGGCGGGCCGTGCCGCGACGTTGAAGCTGACCAACCAGATGGAGGCCGCCGACCCGGACGCCGCCGTGCTGGTCGAGCGCGCGCCGTGGATCGACTTTCCGGCCGCGACCGCGCTCGCCGATCCGCAATTCGACCTCGCGACACCGCTCAAAGGCCCCTATCGCGCGCTTCCCCTGCCCGATCCGGCGGTCGCGGCGGCGGCGATCCGGTTCGCGCGGATCGCGGGGCTGCTGCCGGCCTTCTTCGTCGGCGGGACGGGCGTCGAGGCATCGCTGACGGTCGCCGACATCGTCGCGCATGAAAATGCCGAGGCGCTGGCCATCGCCACCCGCGCGCGCCTGCCCGTGGCGGGGGCGGAGGATGCCGAGATCGTCGCCTTCCGCTCACCCCATGCGGCGGGCGAGCATGTCGCGCTGCTGATCGGCCAGCCGAATGGCCAGCCGCCGCTGGTGCGGCTGCACAGCGAATGCCTGACCGGCGACGTGCTGGGCAGCCTGAAATGCGATTGCGGGCCGCAGCTGCATGCCGCGATCCATGCCATTTCCGACTCGGGCTGGGGCATATTGCTGTACCTGCGCCAGGAAGGGCGCGGGATCGGCCTGGTCAACAAGCTGCGCGCTTATCAGCTGCAGGATCAGGGCTTCGATACGGTCGATGCGAACACTCGGTTGGGCTTCGCCATCGACGCGCGCGATTTCGGCGTGGCGGCGCGGATGCTGACGCTGTTGGGGCAGGACAAGGTGCGGCTGCTGACCAACAACCCCGCCAAGGTCGCGGGGCTGAACGCGGCGGGCGTGCGCGTGGTCGAGCGGGTGGCACACAGCCTGCCACCCAATCCGCACAACGAACGCTATCTGGCGACCAAGCGGGATCGGACCGGGCACCAGTTGTAGCGGACCCACCTGGAACATCCGTTCCGCCTGAGCGAAGTCGAAGGCCAAGGGAATCGGGAAACCGCCGGGCGTGCGCTTCGACTTCGCTCAGCGTGAACGGCCGTCGGGGATGGGGCGAGTTAGGCTCCATCTCGCGCATCGTCCTATTCACGCATGGCCCGCCGGCTTCACACGATCCAAGCCCACCCTCCGTTCACGCTGAGCGAAGTCGAAGTGCACGTTCCACGCTCTGCCACGAACATCATTCCCATGGCCTTCGACGTCGCTCGGGCTGAACGGTGGCGGAGCGTCAAACCCCCAATTCGCGCCGTACGTCCGCATAATCCTGCGCGATCGCCGACACGCCGATGTCGCGCAGCCGCTGGTCGTGCCCGACCGCGCAGTGCGTGCCCATGCACATGCCGATGACATAGCCCCCGCTCGCCACCGCGCCGGTCGCGCCGACGGGGGAGTCTTCCAGGATCGCGCAATCCGCGATGGCGACGCCCAACCGGTCGGCGGCATGGAGATACAAGTCCGGCGCCGGCTTGCCGCGCGTCACATGCTCACGGCCGCTATAGATATGCTCCCCGAACGCCTCGCGCAGGCCGAGGTGGCGCAAATGGCGGTCGATCCAGACCGTCGGGCTGGACGACACGACCGCCTTGGGAAAGTCGGCGGGCAGCGACCGGACGAAGTCGACCGCGCCGGCGATCGCCATCACGCCCTCGTCCATCGCGCGGACATCCTCGACCCGGCGCGCCTCGTAAAAGGACTCCGGGAGCACATGGCCGATCCGCCCCTCGATCGTCGCGATGAAGTCCTTGCCCGCCAGCCCCATATAATGGTGCATCGCCTCTTCGGGCGTGTGCGGATGGCCATTGGCGGTCAGCCATTCGGCAAGGTGGCGATTGCCCTCATATTCGCTGTCGATCAGGACGCCGTCGAAATCGAACAGTAGCGCGGCGAAGCGGCTCATCCGCGTGCCCCGAACAGTGCGCTGCCGATGCGAACGTGGCTGGCACCCAGCATCGCGGCGACCTCGTAATCCTCCGACATCCCCATGCTGAGCCGTTCCACCCCCAAATCGCGCGCCATCTTGGCGAGCAGCGCGAAATAAGGCGCGGCATCCACTCCGTGCGGCGGGATCGCCATCAGCCCGACGATCGACAGTCCGGCGGCGCGCGCCTGCTCCAGCATGGCGGGCGCCTCGGCGATGGCGCAGCCACCCTTCTGCTCCTCCTCGCCGATATTGATCTGCAGGAAGCACTCGAGCCGCCGTCCGCTCTTGTCCATCGCCTCGGCCAGTGCGGCGATCAGCGAGGGGCGGTCGACGGTGTGGATCACGTCGAACAGCGCGACCGCATCGGCGGCCTTGTTCGACTGAAGCTGGCCGATCAGGTGGAGTTCGACGCCGTCATAGTCGTCGCGCAACGCCGGCCATTTGGCGGCGGCCTCCTGCACGCGGTTCTCGCCGAAGACCCGGTGGCCGGCCTCCAGCAGCGGGCGGATCGTGTCGGCATCATGCGTCTTCGACACCGCGATCAGGGTCGGAGTCGCGTGATCGCCGAGCTTGGCGGCATGCCGAAGCGCGGCGGAGACGGTGGCAAGGCGGGAAACGCTGTCGTCGGTCATGCCCGGCGCTATAGTCGCTGGCATGGCCGACCGATACCCCGTGACATGGCTGATGACCGACGAACGGCTGGGCGACGGGCTATGGACCGCGCTGCGTCGGTTGCCGCCGGGGTCGGGCGTCGTGTTCCGCCACCACGCGACACCGCCGGCTGAGCGCCGCGCGATCCACCGCCGGGTGTGGCGCATCGCCCGCGCGCGCGGCCTGGTGCTGCTGGTCACTGGCGGCGGTCTGCCCGGTGACGGCGTGCACAAGTCGGGCAGAGGCAAGGGCATGCGAAGCTGGTCCGCGCATGACCAGGCGGAAGCGGTCGCGGGGTGGAAGGCCGGGGCCGACCTGCTGTTCGTCTCACCGCTTTTCGCCACCCGGTCGCATCCGGGCGTACCTGGCATCGGCCCGGCGCGGGCGGCACGGATCGGGCGTGGGTTGGGCCTGCCCATGATCGCGCTGGGCGGCATGAACGCGGAGCGCTTTCGTCGCCTGCGGGGGCGATTCGACGGCTGGGCCGCGATCGATGCCTGGGGCGGCGCGGGCTAAGTCATTCGGAAGCGAACTGCCCTCTCTCCATCGGCAGCCTCGTTCCGCGAATGAACGTGTTCACGCGGAGACGCAAAGACGCGGAGGTGTCTGGGGTTGGGCAACTTCAGACCTCCCCCACAGGCGTTGAAAGAGCGCAGACATTCGATCTGGCCCAGTACGCTCCGCGCGAGCAACAATGTCTTCTGAGCTGCTTGAATCGAACACGAAGGATCGCCTCCGATCATCAGCGAGATTTCGATGTACCAATGGAAGCGAAGTGGGTGGGCCAGCCATGTCCAATGCGACTCGTGCTACGTCGATGGTCAACCCTCGGCGCAAATGGATTTTGTTCGCGCAGAGGCGCGGAGAACGCGGAGGGGTCTGGCGCGGGGCAATGCCTTGCCTTCCCATCGGACATGGTAAGTGCGCGGCCATTTGATCTGGTCCCGCCCCCTCTGCGTCCTCCGCGCCTCTGCGCGAACAATCCTATTTTAAAGACGCAAACCCAACGCCGATGATCATCCTTTCGTGGACCAGCGTCGTATTGTCCCCGGAGATCATGCAGAAGAAGCGCAATACGCAGAAGTAGCGGCGCTTCAATAGAGCCTCGCCCCCGCAAAACCGCATTACGCGAAGGTCAGAACCGGAAGGCCGTTCCCAGATACACCGCCTGGCTGTTGCGGCGATCGTCGTCCAAGCGTGCCAGGCGCTCGCGGTCCGAGCGGTAGCGGACGCCCGCCGTCACATCCAGATTGCGGGTCAGCGCATAGGAACCGCCCATGTCGAGCGAATAGCTGGACGGCATATCGATCAGCTTGGGCGCACCCTCGATCGGGTGGTCGGTCGACGCCTTCACGCGACCGGTGAAGCGATTCGCGGTATAGCTGACCGCGACATCGGCGGTTTCGCGGCTGCCCGGCAGGCCGGCGAGATCCACGCGGGCGATGTCGCTGGACAGGGCCAGCCGCTTCCAGCCCACCGCGACGCCCAGATTGTACGAGATCGGCGCCAGGCCGACCGTCGGGGCGACATTGGCGGCGGTACGCTCGTCATTGGTGCGGCTGGCACGCGCGCGGACCGCGACCGTCACCGCGCGATTGGCGACCCGCTGACTTTCGGCGGGGGTGAAGCGCAAGTCACCGGCATCCAGGCCACCGCGCGCGAAGATGGCGGCGAGGCGGGGATCGGCGGAGGCCGGCGTGAACCCGCCGATCCCGCGCAGCGACAACGCCCGCTTGGGGGCCCGAGCGCCCTGATCGACCGCGCCGATGGCGGGCGCGACCATTGCCGTCGTGGCGGCCAGCGCCCCGATAGCAAGTCCGATCACCACACGCCCGAACGACACGGTCCACCCCTTTGACCTAGAGCCCTCTTCAAGATCGGTCCTAACATGGAATCATGCCCGAGTGATCCCATTGTTACGCGCCCGATCGCGAATCTTGTCCGAGTGTTGCCCGGTATCCACAGAATCGCCGTCATCGCACGCGCGCTTGCCGGGGTGGCGGGGCCCCTGTAGAGCGATACGCAACCCTTATTCCCAGTCCTTATTCGCAGTCAGGATAATGCCGATGCTTCGCCGTTCCGCCACCGCGTTCGCGGTTATCGCCGCCCTGTCGCTCGGCGCCTGTGCCGGCAACAAGGACCGCCCGCAGGCCGATCTGGCCGCGTCGAAGGTGACGACGATCGGCGTGAACTCCTATCTGTGGCGCGCCAGCCTGGATGCGCTCAGCTTCATGCCGCTGACCGAGACCGACTCGAATGGCGGCGTGATCGTGACCGACTGGTACATCAACCCGCAGGTCCCGACCGAGCGGATGAAGGTGACCGTCACCATCCTCGATCAGGATCTGCGCGCCGACGCGCTGCGCGTCACCGCGCTGCGCGAGGTCAATCGCGGTGGCCAGTGGGTCGCAGCCCCCGTCCAGGCCGCGACCACGCAGAAGCTGGAAGACATCATCCTCACCAAGGCGCGCGACCTGCGCCGTGCCTCGATCACGAAGTAAAAGACGACATCAATGGCCTCGCGTTACAATGCCCTGAAATCGGATTCGACGTGGCAGCGGATCTGGGAGGAGCGGCGCACCTTCGCCGCCGACGACCACAGCCCCAAGCCACGGTCCTATGTCCTTGAGATGTTTCCCTATCCGTCGGGGCGCATCCATATGGGGCATGTCCGCAACTATACGATGGGCGACGTGCTGGCGCGCTATCGGCGGATGATCGGGCATGAGGTGCTCCACCCGATGGGCTGGGACGCGTTCGGCATGCCCGCCGAGAATGCCGCGATGGAAAAGGGCGTTCATCCGGGCGGCTGGACCCGCGACAATATCGCGACGATGAAGGCGCAGCTGAAGCGGCTGGGCTTCGCGCTCGACTGGACGCGCGAGATCGCGACCTGCGAGCCCGATTATTACGGTCATGAGCAGGCGCTGTTCCTCGACCTGTACGCGGGCGGGCTGGTGTACCGAAAGGAATCGGCGGTCAACTGGGACCCGGTCGACATGACCGTCCTGGCCAACGAGCAGGTGATCGACGGGCGCGGCTGGCGCTCGGGTGCGCTGGTCGAGAAGCGCAAGCTGAACCAGTGGTTCCTGAAGATCACCGACTTTGCCGACGAGCTGCTGGAGGGGCTGACGACGCTCGAGCATTGGCCCGACAAGGTGAAGCTGATGCAGGAGAACTGGATCGGCCGCAGCAAGGGGCTCCAGTTCCGCTTCGCGCCGGTCGCGCCCTTCGCGACGCCGATCGAGGTCTATTCGACCCGTCCCGACACGATCTTCGGGGCGAGCTTCGTCGCGATCGCGGCGGATCACCCGATCGCGCGCGAACTGGCCGAGACCAACGCAGATGCCGCCGCGTTCATCGAGCGTTGCAAGGCGGGCGGCACCACCGCGGCCGAACTGGAGACGCAGGAAAAGCTGGGCTTCGACACCGGCTATCGCATGCAGCATCCGATGGATGCGGCGATCACCCTGCCCGTCTATATCGCGAACTTCGTGCTGATGGACTATGGCACGGGCGCGGTCATGGGCGTGCCCGCGCATGACCAGCGCGACCTGGACTTCGCGCGCAAATACGGGTTGAGCGTCACCCGCGTCGTCGCCGATGGCGATGTGACCGCGCCGGTGTTCGAGGGCGACACCGCCTATACCGGTAGCGGACAGCTGGTGAACTCCGGCCCGCTCGACGGCATGGACGTCGAGGCCGCCAAGGCCGCCGTCATCGCGCGCGCCGAGGGCGAAGGCTGGGGCCAGGGCCAGACCGTGTACCGCCTGCGCGACTGGGGCGTCAGCCGCCAGCGTTATTGGGGCACGCCAATCCCGATCATCCACTGCGAGGATTGCGGCGCGGTGCCGGTCCCCAAGGACCAGCTGCCGGTCACGCTGCCCGAGGACGTGACCTTCGACGTCCCCGGCAATCCGCTCGACCGCCATGCGACGTGGAAGCATGTCGACTGCCCGAATTGCGGCAAGCCCGCCCGGCGCGAGACCGACACGCTCGACACCTTCGTCGATTCGTCCTGGTATTTCATCCGCTTCGCCAGCCAGCCCAAGGATCGCCCGTTCGATCCCGAGGTGGTGAAAAAGTGGCTGCCCGTCGGCCAGTATATCGGCGGCGTCGAGCATGCGATCCTGCACCTGCTCTATGCCCGCTTCTGGACCCGTGCGCTCAAGCATATCGGCCTGATCGACGTGGCGGAGCCGTTTGCGGGGCTGTTCACGCAAGGGATGGTCACGCACGAGAGCTACAAGTCCTCGGACGGCCGCTGGCTCGCGCCCGGCGAAATTCGCGACGGCATCGAGATCGCGACCGGACAGCCGATCACCGTCGGCCGCGTCGAGAAGATGTCCAAGTCCAAGAAGAACACCGTCGATCCCGAGCCCATCGTGGATCAGTATGGTGCGGACGCGGTGCGTTGGTTCATGCTGTCCGACAGCCCGCCCGAGCGCGATCTGCCCTGGTCGGAATCGGGCATCGAGGGGTCGTGGCGCTTCGTCCAGCGGCTGTGGCGTCTGTTCGACGGTGCGGAAGCGGCCGAGGGCGAGGACAAGGCGCTCTCGCGGAAACTTCACCAGACCATCGCGGGCGTCGCGGCGGATATCGAGGCGCTCGCCTTCAACAAGGCGGTCGCCAAGCTGTACGAGCTGGTCAACGCCATCGAAAAGGCCAAGCCTTCCGCCGCCCGTAACGAGGCGATCCGCACCACCATGCTGCTGGTCGCACCGATGGTCCCGCACATGGCCGAGGAAGCCTGGGCCGCGCTTCATGAAGGTCTTGGGGGCCAGGACGGCCTGATCGCCGACGCCGCCTGGCCGGCGGTCGACGAAAGCCTGCTGGTCGAGGACGAGGTCACCGTCGCGGTGCAGGTCAACGGCAAGCTGCGCGATACGCTGACCGTCGCCAAGGGGCTGCCCAAGGATCAGCTGGAGGCGACCGCGCTGGCGTCGGACAAGATCGTCCGCGCGCTCGACGGGGCCACCCCGAAAAAGGTGATCGTGGTGCCCGATCGTCTGGTAAACATCGTCGCATGATGCGCGCCCTGCCCTTGCTCACCGCCGCCCTCGGGCTGACGCTCGCTCTGTCGGGCTGCGGCCTGCACCCGCTTTATGCCGGGGGCAGCCAGGGCGCGGTGGCGACCGCGCTGTCGGGGGTGGAGGTCGCCCCCATCCAGGGCAAGGCGGGCTGGCTGATGGCCAATGCGCTGCGCGATCGGCTGGGCAATGGCCAGGGTGGCGGGGCGCGTTACCGGCTGGACGTCAAGCTCGACGACCAGATCAAGGGCCTGGGCGTGCGGCGCGACGACTCGGTCACGCGCGAACGCCGGGTGTTGCGCGCACGCTATCAGCTGATCGACCAGACGAGCAACGCGGTGCTGGTCGATTCGACGGCCGGGTCGGATGCCGGCATCGACGTCGTCCGTTCGGAATATGCCACCATCGCGGCGGAGAATACCGCGCTCGAACGGCTGGCGGTGATCGTCGCGGATGAGATCGTCGCGCGGCTGGCGACCTATGCCCGGGCGCGGCCCGCCGGCGAGGCGCCGGTCGCGCGCCCGTGAAGGCGCCTGCTTCGTGAAAGCCAATGCCGGGCAAATCCGTCGGGCGCTGAGCCGCCCGCCGGCCGATGTCCGGCTCTATCTGCTGCACGGCCCCGATGAGGCCGGTGCGAACGAGCTGGCGCGGCTGCTCGCCCAGGCGATGGGGCGCGAGGCGGAGCGGATCGACCTCGATTCGGCGACGCTGAAAAGCGACCCCGCACGGCTGACCGACGAGGCGGCGGCGCTGTCGCTGTTCGGCGGCCCGCGCTTCATCCGCATCGCCAGCGTCGGCGAGGAGGGGCTGGCGGCGTTCACCGCGCTGCTGGAGGCGGAATCGGTGGGCAATCCGGTCGTCGCCATCGCCCCCACGGTCAAGACCACCGCCAAGATCGTCAAGCTGGCGCTCGATTCGCCGCGCGCGATGGCGTTCGGCTGTTATGCGCCGACCGCCGCCGATGCCGAACGGCTGGCCGCGACCATGGCGGGCGAGATGGGATTGCGGCTGGCCGCCGGCGTGCCCACCCGGCTGGTCGAGGCGGCGGGCGCGGACCGTGCGGTCATCACCCGCGAACTGGAGAAGCTGGCGCTCTATCTCGACGCCGATAGCGACCGCCCGCGCGAGGTCGATCACGCCGCGATGGACGCGATCGGCGCCGATCTGGGCGAGGCGGAGATGGGCGACGCGGTCGAGGCGGTGGTCGAGGGCCGTGTCGGCGATCTGGGCGGCGAGCTGGCATTGCTCGACGAGGGCGGGGCTTCCCCCATCCCCTGGCTGCGCGCGCTGGCGCGACGGCTGGTCGCGCTGGCGGAGATGCGCGCCGATATCGACAAGGGCGAACCGGTCGAGGCGGTGATGAAGCGCCACCGCGTCTTCTTCCGCGACGAGGCGAAAACGGCGCGCGCGCTGCGCCGCTGGACGCCCGCCATGCTGGCCCGCGCGCTCGCCCGCATCCGCGCCGCCGAACGCGCGGTGATGGCGCCCGGCAATGCCGGCGCGGTGCTGGCCGAAGCGGAAGCGACGATCATCGCGCAGGGGATCGCGCGGCGGGGCTGACGGGAAGAAAGCGTGCTGATTCAAGCAAGTCCCTCCCCTTCAGGAGCATCAGGTAAACCGTGCCCCGCGCGGTTTAGATCAGGCTGGGAGCCTGATCGACCTGATACTGGGTTGGGGTGGGGCCTCTCCACCGGCGCATGGCCTGCGGAAGCGCCCCACCCCGTCCCCTCCCCTGAAGGGGAGGGGCGCTCAAACCTCTAACCATCCTGACTTGGAGATCGACCTCCTTGCAGGGGAGGATGAAAAAAGGGGTCAGCACCCCCCTTCCGTCACGCCGCGCGCGATTGTTCGTCGAGCGTGGGATAGTCGATATAGCCCTCCGGCCCCTGGCTGTACCAGGTCGCCATGTCGCTCTCGTTGAGCGGCGCATCGATGCGCAGACGCTCGGGCAGATCGGGGTTCGCCAGGAAGGTGCGGCCAAAGGCGATGCCGTCCGCCACGCCCGAATCGATCGCGGCTTGCGCCTTGGCGCGGCTGTCGAAATCGCTGTTCAGGATCAGTGGGCCTTGGAACACCTCGCGAATCTGCGGCGACAGCTTGGGTACGTCGGTGCGGCCATAGGTGCCGTCCGGGCCGATCTCGCGCAGTTCGAGGAAGGCGATGCCCAGGTCCGACAGCATCTTCGCGGCGGGCACGAAGACCGAGGCGGGATCGCTGTCGTCCACGCCCTGGCTGTCGCCATTGGGCGAAAGGCGGACACCGACCCGCTCCTTGCCCGCGACCGAGATCACCCGCTCGGTGATCTCGCGCAGCAGGCGGATGCGGTTCTCGGGCACACCGCCATATTCGTCCTCGCGGTGGTTGGCATTGTCGCGGAGGAATTCGTCGATCAGATAGCCATTGGCGGCGTGAATCTGCACCCCGTCGAACCCGGCGGCCATCGCGTTGCGCGTCGCCAGCTCATAATCGTCGAGCAGGCGCGGGATTTCCGACAGTTCGAGCGGACGCGCCGTCTCGAAGTCCTTCTTGCCCTCGAAGGTATGCGCCTGCCCCTCGGTACGGGTGGCCGAGGACGACACCGGCTGCATCCCCGTTACCGAGCTGTGCACCTGACGGCCCATGTGCCAGAGCTGCGCGACGATGCGGCCGCCGGCCTTGTGCACCGCGTCGGTGACGGGCTTCCAGGCCTCGAC
Source organism: Sphingomonas sp. NPDC019816 (assembly GCF_050274375.1). Taxonomy (NCBI): domain Bacteria; kingdom Pseudomonadati; phylum Pseudomonadota; class Alphaproteobacteria; order Sphingomonadales; family Sphingomonadaceae; genus Sphingomonas; species Sphingomonas sp. NPDC019816. Next base: position 59,563 of record NZ_JBNNOB010000003.1, on the reverse strand, counting down.
CTGCTCGTCGGTCCACAGGCCCGGCGCATAGGGCCAGCCCAGCCCTTCGCGGCTGATGCCGGTGGCCTCGGAGATGATCAGGCCCGCGCCGGCGCGCTGCGCGTAATATTGCGCCATGATCGGCGTCGGCACCGCCTCTCGCGTGGCACGAGCGCGGGTGAGCGGCGCCATCAGGATACGGTTGGGGGCGTGGATCGCCCCGAGATCAATGGGGTCGAAGAGCGTTGGCATCAAAATGCAATCCTTTTGCGGCCTTTCCGGCCTGACGCAACGCAGATAGGGCGTTAAGGGAGCCCATGCCCGTGTCCGCGCCCCCAAGAAAAAGTGAACGCGTTGAAAGCGATGGTCTTTCGGACCGGAGCGGCACGATCGGGGCGGCGCCGGCGGCACCACCATTGGCCTTTATCGCGGTCATCCTCGCCAATGTGGCGCTCGCCTTCGGGCCGCTGCTCGTGCGGCTGGCGGATACCGGGCCGGTCGCCTCGGCCTTCTGGCGGATCACACTGGCGGCCCCCGTGCTGGCGCTGATCGCGCTGCTGGGGCCTGCGCGCCCCCGCGCGCCGGGCCGGGGGCAGCGGACGCTCTGGCTCGTACTGCTGGTCAGCGGCGTCGCCTTTGCCGGCGATCTGGGCACCTGGCATATCGGCATCCGCCAGACGACGATGGCCAATGCCACGCTGTTCGGCAATTCGGCGACCTTCATCTTCCCACTCTACGGCTTCCTGGTCGCGCGCGCCTGGCCCTCGCGGACGCAAGGCATCGCGCTGTTGCTCGCGGCGGTGGGTGCGGGGCTGCTCATGGGGCGCAGCTATCAGGTCGATCCGCGCCATCTGGTCGGCGATCTGCTGTGCGTGCTCGCCGGGCTGCTCTATGCGGGCTATTTCATCCTGATGTCGCGCGTCCGGGTCGCCATGCCCCCGGTTCCGGCGCTCGCCTGGTCGACCACCGCCAGCATCGTGCCGCTGTTCGTCTTCGCCACGCTGCTGGGCGAACGGGTCTGGCCCGGACATTGGAGCGCGCTGATCCTGCTCGCGCTGGGGAGCCAGATCATCGGCCAGGGGTTGATGATCTACGCGCTGGGGCTGCTCAGCCCGCTGGTCGTCGGTCTCGCCCTGCTGGTCCAGCCGATGGTCGCGACGGCGATCGGCTGGCTGGTCTATGGCGAGACGCTGGCCCTGCCCGACCTGATCGGCGTGGCGATGGTCGCCGTGGCGCTGGTGCTGGTACGGCGCGGATCGGGCAAGACTGTTGCCAAGCCCGCCGACATGGACGACGAGAGACGCATATGACCGAGGCTGCCATGACCGATGTTCAGGACCTGACTCTCGATGAGGTGCGCGCGCTGCTGGCGGACGGCATCGCGTCCAACGCCGCCTTCGACGGCTGGGGCGACGACGCGCGCGACATGGCGGCGGATGCGGCGGGCGTCGACCGCGACATCGCCCGCCTCGCCTTCAAGGACGGACCGGTCGCGATGATCGACGCCTGGTTCGCGCATATCGACCAGTCGATGGTCGCGGCGGTGCCGGCCGAACAGGCCGCCGCGATGAAGATCCGCCAGCGCATCACCGCACTGGTCGAGGCACGGCTGGACGCCGCCGCCCCGAATCGCGAGGCGCTGCGCCGCGCGCTGACCATCCTGGCGATGCCTCAGAACGCCGCTACGGCCGCGCGACTCGGTTGGCGGACGGTCGATGCGATCTGGGCGCAGGCGGGCGACACCGCGACCGATTACAACCACTATACCAAGCGCGCGACGCTGTTCGCCGTCTATGCTGCGACGATCGCCGCCTTCCTGAACGACGACAGCGAGGGCCATGCCGATACCCGTGCCTTCCTCGCCCGCCGGATCGAGGGGATCATGCGGTTCGAGAAGTGGAAGGCCGGCATGGTCAAGCGCGGCGAGAATAGGCCCAGCCTGTCGCGGTTTATCGGGCGGTTGCGGTATCCGGCGGTTTGAGGGAATGGCTCGGGGCGGGGGATTCCCTTGGCCTTCGACTTCGCTCAGGCTGAACGGACGTTGGAGTTTGGATCTGGATACCTCGCTCCGTTCGCACTGAGCGAAGTCGAAGTGCACGTCCCAAACCCACGCCCCCAACCCCATCCCAATCCCCACACCCATTTCATCAACGGGTAATTGATAATCAGTCGCACGGGGGTTATGTACCCCGCATGGCGATGTTGAGCAGTCTCGAAACCCTTCCCCGCCGGCAACCGGCGACCGTGGCCGCGATCGACTGGGCTCAGCTGGCGATCCCCGAGGCGCGGCGTCTGCGCGAATTGGGGTTCGACGAGGGCGTCGGCGTCGAGGTGCTGCACCGCGCGACGCTGGGCGGCGGTCCCATCGCCTGCCGGATCGGCCGCATGACCGTGGCGCTGCGTCGCCGGGTCGCCGCCTCGATCCGCGTCGCGACGGGCGCTTGAGGTCCAGCCAGACATAATGAACGCCGCACCGCTGGTCGCGCTCGTCGGCAATCCCAATGCCGGCAAAAGCGCCCTGTTCAACGCGCTCACCGGCGCGCGGCAGAAGGTCGGCAATTATCCCGGCGTCACCGTGGAGCGCCATTCGGGGCGATTGGTGCTCGACGACGGGCGTCCGGTCGAGCTAGTCGACCTGCCCGGCGCCTATAGCCTCGATCCCGGCAGCCTGGACGAACAGGTCACGCGCAACGTCGTGATGGGGGCGCAGGCGGGCGAGCGCCGCCCCGATGCGCTGGTCGTCGTGGTCGACGCCGCCAATCTCGACAATCATCTGCGCTTCGCGCTCCAATTGATCGCGCTCGGCCTGCCGGTCGTCGTCGCGCTCAACATGGTCGACCTGGCCGAGCGTGACGGGCTGACGCTCGACGCCGACATCCTCGCCCGCGAGCTGGGCGTGACGGTGATCCCCACCGTCGCAGTGCGCCGCCGGGGGCTGGATACCCTGAAATCCGAGATCGACCGGCTGGTGACCGAAGGGCGCGCGCATCCCGTCGCCGCCGCAGACCGGATCGACGACATCGTCACGCTGCAACGCCGCGCGCGCCAGCTGGCCGCCGCCGCGACCGTGGCCGAGACGCCGACGCGCCGATGGACGCACATGCTCGACTCGGTCGCGCTGCATCCCATTGCCGGGCCGATCCTGCTGGTCGGCCTGCTCTTCATCATGTTCCAGGCGGTCTTCGCCTGGTCCGAGGCGCCGATCGGCTGGATCGAGCAGGGTTTCGTGTGGGCGGAGGCGCAGGTTGGTGCGCTGCTGCCCGAGGGTTGGGTCCGCAGTCTCATCGCCGACGGCCTGATCGCCGGTGTCGGTGCGGTCATCGTCTTCCTGCCGCAGATTCTGATCCTGTTCCTCTTCATCCTGGTGCTGGAAGCGACCGGCTATATGGTCCGCGCCGCCTTCCTGATGGACCGGCTGATGGCGCAGGTGGGGCTGTCGGGGCGTGCTTTCATCCCGCTGCTGTCGTCCTTCGCCTGCGCGGTGCCCGGCATCATGGCGACGCGCACGATCGACGACGAGAAGGACCGGCTGACCACCATCCTGATCGCGCCGCTGATGACCTGCTCGGCGCGGCTGCCCGTCTATACCATCATCATCGGTGCGTTCATTCCCGATCGCCAGGTGCTGCCCTATGTCGGATTGCAGGGGCTGGTGCTGCTCGGCCTCTATCTGATGGGCATTGTCGGCGCGTTCGTCGCCGCGCTGCTGCTCCGCCGGACGGTCACCAAGGGCGCGTCGTCGGGCTTCATGATGGAGATGCCCAAATATCAGTGGCCGCATATGCGCGACGTGCTGCTCGGGCTGTGGAGCCGTGCGCTGATCTTCCTGAAGCGCGCTGGCACCACCATCGCGCTAACCACCGTCATCCTGTGGGCGCTGCTGTCCTTTCCCAAGCCGCCGGAAGGGTCGGGTATCTCGCCGGTCGACTATTCGATCGCGGGCCGCATCGCGAACGGCATCGAGGTGGCGGTGCGCCCGATCGGCTTCAACCGCGACATCGCGCTGGCACTGGTCCCGGCGATGGCCGCGCGCGAGGTGGCGGTGGCGGCGATCGGCACCGTCTATGCCATCGACGATACCGAGGATCAGGGCGGGCAGAAGGCGATCACCGACAATCTGAAGCGCAACTGGTCGCTGCCCACCGCACTCGCCTTTCTGATGTGGTTCGTCTTCGCGCCGCAATGCATCTCGACGATCGCGGTCACGCGACGCGAGACGAACGGCTGGAAATGGCCGGCCTTCATGGTGGGGTACCTTTTCGTGACCGCCTATGTCATGGCAGGGATCACGTACTGGTTGGCGGTTTTCGCCGGCCTCTGACATCAAACGGGACTGATATATGGCGGGCAGCGTCAACAAGGTGATCCTCGTCGGCAATCTGGGACGCGATCCCGAGAGCCGCTCCTTCCAGAATGGCGGCAAGGTCGTCGAGCTGCGCATCGCGACCTCCGAATCGTGGAAGGACCGCAACAGCGGCGAGCGCAAGGAGAAGACCGAGTGGCACACGGTCAAGATCTTCAACGAAGGCCTGGCCAATGTCGCCGAGCGTTTCCTGCGCAAGGGCTCTAAGGTCTATATCGAAGGCGCGCTGACCACCCGCAAGTGGCAGGACCAGCAGGGTAACGATCGTTATTCGACCGAGGTGACGCTGCAGGGCTTCAACTCGGTGCTGACCATGCTCGACGGCCCCGGCGGCGGCCAAGGCGGCGGTCGCAGCGGCGGCGGCGACTTTGGCGGCGGCGATGATTTCGGCGGCGGCGACTTCGGTGGCGGGTCGAGCGGTTATGGCGGCGGTTCGTCGGGTGGCGGCTATGGCGGCGGCAACCGTGGCGGCGCGGGCAACCAGGGCGGCAGCGGGAACGGCGGCAACCGTGGCGGGTTTGGACAGGGCGGCGGCTTCGCCGACGATCTGGACGACGACGTGCCCTTCTGATCGGGCACGAACCACGACAACCCAACGCGGATCATAAAGGCGCAGGACAGGATGGCGACCGGCCAGGCAGATGGTACGATGGAGCGACCATGGGCGGCGTCGGAGGCGGTGCGTGCCGAAGTCATCCAGTCCTATGACCTGGCCGGCTATCACCATTCCGGTGGCCTCGACGATCTGACCGCCTATGCCGCCGAGTTGTGTGGGACCGAGGTCGCGCTGGTCAGCCTCGTCGAGGAGGCAAGGCAGCGCTTCCTCGCCGCATTTGGCTTCGACCAGCCCGACACGCACCGCGATACGTCCTTTTGCGCGCACGCCATGCTGGACGACGAACCGGTCATGGTCGTGCCCGATGCGCGCGACGATCCGCGATTCGCGCAGATGTCGCTGGTCGTCGGGCCGCCGCATATCCGCTTCTATGCCGGGGCCCGGCTGATCTCGCGCGAGGGCGTGCCGCTGGGGGCGATCTGCGTCATCTCGGGCACGCCCCGCCCCGGGGGGCTGACCGATTTCCAGCGACGCGGACTGGAGATCCTGGCGACGGCGGTGATGGGCCGGTTGCAGGATCGCCGGGCGCGACTGGAGCATGTCCAGACCGTCGAGGCCTCCGAGGCGCGCGTCGCCGACAGCGAACAGCGTTTCCGCACGCTGGCCGACACCATGCCGCAAATGGTATGGTCGACGCTGCCCGACGGCTTCCACGATTATTACAACGCCCGCTGGTATGAGTTCACCGGCATGCCGGAGGGATCGACCGATGGCGAAGCCTGGAACGGCATGTTCCATCCCGAGGATCAGGAACGCGCGCGGACCCGGTGGCGGCACAGCCTGGTCACCGGTGAACCCTATCAGATCGAATATCGGCTGCGGCACCGCGACGGCCTGTATCGCTGGGTGCTGGGCCGGGCGCTGCCGATCCGTGACGGCGATGGGCGGATCACCCGCTGGTTCGGCACCTGTACCGACATTCACGAACAGAAGCTGGCGCTGGAAGAGCGGGAGATCGTCAGCCAGGAACTGAGCCACCGGATCAAGAACATCTTCGCGGTGATTTCCGGCCTGATCGCCTTTGCCGCGCGGACCAATCCGGCCTTTGGCGGCATCGCCAGCGACCTGCGCGACCGTATCACCGCGCTTGGCCGCGCGCACGACTTCGTCCGGCCGCACAGCCCGCAATCGCGTCCCAAGGCGCGGCAGGACAGCCTGCACGGCCTGCTCGCCGACCTGTTCGACGCCTATCGCCACGACACCACGCCGCGCATTCATTTGTCGGGTGACGATGTGCGGGTCGATGACCGCTCCGCCACGCCGCTGGCGCTGCTGTTCCACGAACTGGCGACCAACGCGGCCAAATATGGCGCGCTGTCGATCATCGACGGCGCGATCGACCTGACGATCGCGCAGCGGGACGAGATGGTCCGCCTGTGCTGGCGAGAGCGAGATGGCCCGGCGGTGACCGCACCGCCCGATCATAGCGGCTTCGGGTCGCAACTGATCGAGCTGTCGGCGGTGCGTCAGCTTGGCGGGCAGGTGACGCGTGAATGGCGGGCCGAGGGACTGGATGTAACGATCGACGTACCGCTGGCGTCGTTCAGCCGACCGGCGGGGATCGGTATCCCCCAATAGGCGGATTCGTCGGCGGACGGGGCGCCGGGGGGCTTATGCGGATCGGGTCAGCAGCCGGTCATGACGACCGCGGGAGGGATCAGGCGATCGCGCCCAGCGGTATGACCTCGTCGCAGCGTTGCGCGTCGCGGTTCGTCGCCAGCGCCGCCGCGGCCAGGATCGCCTGTTCGCTGAACGGCTTGCGGATATAGCCCAACGCCTGGATGTCGGGGGCGATCTGGGCGGGATTGGCGGTGACGAACACGATCTTGACGCCGTGATCCTGGGCGATGCGGCGCGCGATCTCGGGCCCCGTGGCGCCGTCGCGCAAATTGACATCGACGAAGGCGAACGCACAATTCGGCGCGACCTCGAAGGCGGTACGGCTGTCCGCCGCGATCCCCGCCACCTGATAGCCCGCGTCGGTCAAAATGCGCTCAAGATCGAGGGCCACGAATATCTCGTCTTCCACGATCAGGGCGGTTCGGCTCATGTCAAATTCCCGTCACTTTCCGCATCAACATCCTTGATCCAGATAAAGTTCCTGATGCGTCGTGATTTCAACGACGCAACAGAAATACGGCATGTTCGGCGCGGAAATTCGCCGCCGCCGCACTGGTCGGGCGCCCGCGTGACAGGAACCAGCTTCCCTCCACCGTGATCCGCCGCTCGCGGACGAAGGCGCGAAAATCGTCGATGGTGACATGGTGGATGTTGGGCGTGTCATACCATTGTTCGGGGAGCAGCCCGGTCACCGGCATCCGCCCGCCCCACAGCAGCGACAGCCGTACCCGCCAATGCGCGAAATTGGGGAAGGAGACGAAGGCGCGCCCACCGATGCGCAGCAGATGGTCGAGCACCTGGTCGGGCGCGCGCGCGGTCTGCAGCGTCTGGCTGAGGATCGCATAGTCGAACCCCTTGTCGGGATAGCCCGCCAGGTCGACATCGGCATCGCCCTGCACCACCGCCAGCCCGCGCGCGACCGCCGAGGCGACATTGGCGGGGTCGATCTCCAGCCCGCGTGCATCCACCCCCGCCTCGTCGCGCAGCGCCGCCATCAATTGCCCGTCGCCGCAACCGACATCCAGCACGCGCGCGCCGCGCGCGACATGCCGTGCGATGATCGCGAGGTCGGGGCGTAGCGTCTCGCTCATGGTTCGGCCCGCAGGAAGCCGTCGATTACCCGGTTCATCTCGGGCGCTTCGAGCAGGAAGGCGTCATGGCCATACGGACTCGACAGTTCGACGAAGCTCGCCGCCGCACCCGCCGCATTGAGCGCCTGCACCACGGCGCGCGACTCGGAGGTCGGATAGAGCCAGTCGGTGTCGAAGCTGACGAGGCAGAAACGGGTCTTCGTCCCCCGGAACGCACTGGCGAGCAGCCCGCCATGTTCCTCGGCCAGATCGAAATAATCGAGCGCGCGGGTGATGTAGAGGTACGAATTGGCGTCGAACCGGTCGACGAAGCTCAATCCCTGATGCCGGAGATAGCTCTCGACCTGGAAATCGGCGTCGAACCCGAAGCTCTTGGCCCCATCGGGCCGGTCGGGCCGCGCTTGGAGCCGCCGCCCGAACTTCTCGGTCAGCCCCGCCTCGGACAGATAGGTGATGTGCGCCGCCATCCGCGCGACCGCAAGACCGGCGGCGGGGGGATCGTTCGACTCATAGTACGCGCCGCCGCGCCATTTCGGATCGGCCATGATCGCCTGCCGCCCGACCTCGTGAAAGGCGATATTCTGCGCCGAATGCCGCGCGGTCGACGCGACCATGACGCAGGCACGCACCCGATCGGGAAAGGTGGCGGCCCAGCTCAGCGCCTGCATGCCCCCCATCGATCCGCCGACCACCGCCTTCAGCTGTCCGACGCCCAGATGGTCGAGCAGCATCCCTTGCGCGCGCACCATGTCGCGGATGGTGATGACCGGAAAGCGCATGCCCCAGGGTTCGGCGGTCGAGGGGTCGATGGTGGCGGGGCCGGACGAGCCCATGCAGCTGCCGATGACGTTCGAGCAGATGATGAAATGCCGCGTCGGATCGATCGGCTTGCCCTCCCCCACCAGGCGGGTCCACCAGCCCGGCTTGCCGGTACGCGGATGGGGCGAGGCGACATGCTGGTCGCCGGTCAGCGCATGGCAGATCAGGATGGCGTTCGAGCCATCGGCGTTCAGCGTGCCATAGGTCTCATAGCCGATCTCGACTGGCGACAAGAGCCCACCGCCATCGAGCCGCAGCGGCCCAGGCAGCACGACATGCCGCGACAGACCGAAACGCTGGTCGTCGCTGTGGGATAAAGCGGAAACGGAAGCGGCCATGGAGCCCTATCCGCTAGGCCGCGATGCTTGGCAACGCAAGGGCGAGGCCGCTATGGCGGGTGCCATGACCGACCGCCAAGCTCCCGAACCGATCTCCTGGGTCCAGGCCATCGCGCCCTATGTCCCCGGCCGTGCGACGACCGCTGACGGGCGCAAGGTCATCAAACTCTCGGCCAATGAGAATCCGCTGGGGACGAGCGAAAAGGCGCGCGCTGCCTTCGCCGCCGCCGCCGCGCAGCTGGAGCGTTACCCCGATCCGGGCGCGACCGCGCTGCGCGAGGCCATCGGCGCAGTGCACGGGCTTGACCCGGCACGGATCATCTACGGCACCGGCTCGGACGAAATCCTGCATCTGGCGGCGGGCGCGTTCGCCGGGCCGGGGGACGAGATCATCCATGTCCGCTACGGCTTTGCGGTCTATGAAATCGCCACCCGCCGCGTGGGCGCAGAGCCGGTGGTGGTTGCCGACCATGACTATGCCACCGATGTCGACGCGATCTTGGGCGCCGTGACGGACAAGACGAAGGTCGTCTTCGTCGCCAATCCCAACAACCCGACCGGCACCTATGCGGGTGCGGGCGAAATCGCGCGGCTGCACGCCGGACTGCCGAGCCATGTCCTGCTGGTCCTCGACCAGGCCTATGCCGAATATCTGGAGCCGGGCGAGGATGACGGCGGGCTGGCGCTGGCCGAGTCCGCATCGAACGTGCTGGTATCGCGCACCTTCTCCAAAATCCATGGCCTCGCCGCCGAGCGGATCGGCTGGGGCTATGCCACCGCGCCCATCATCGACGCGCTGCATCGCATCCGCGCGCCGTTCAACGTGACGATCGCCGGACAGAATGCCGCGATCGAGGCGATCCGCGACCGCGCTTTCGTCGAGGCGTCGCGTGCGCATAACGCCCAGTGGCTCGGCTGGTTCGAGGAGCAGGTCGCAGCGCTGGGCAATGCGGGCCTGCGCTGCGTGCCGTCCAAGGCCAATTTCTCGCTGGTGTTGTTCGAGGGGCAACTCACCGCCGAGCGTGCCTATCATGGCTTGATGGACGCAGGCTATATCGTCCGCTGGCTGCCGAGCCAGGGCCTGGGCCATGGCCTGCGCATCACCATCGGCACCGAGGACGAGGTGAAGGGCGTCATCGCCGCGCTGCGCCAGATGGTAGACGCAGGCTGATGCTGCCCTTCGCGCGGATCACCATCATTGGGCTCGGCCTGATCGGCTCCTCGGTCGCGCGGGCGACGCGGAAAGCCATGCCGACCGCGCGGATCACGGCGTACGATGCCGACCCGCAGGTGCGCGAGACGGTGCGCGCGCTCGATCTGGCCGATGACGTCGCCGACACGGCCGGTGCGAGTGTGATCGACGCCGACTTCGTGATCCTGTGCGTGCCGGTCGGCGCGATGGGCGCGGTCGCCGCCGAGTTCGCCGACGATCTGCCCGCCGAGGCGATCGTGTCCGACGTGGGCAGCTGCAAGGGCTCGGTCCTCGCCGCACTGAGCGAGGCGCTGCCCAACGCGACGATCATCCCGGCGCATCCGGTCGCGGGCACCGAGCGCAGCGGGCCGGAGGCGGGCTTCGCCACGCTGTTTCAGAAACGCTGGTGCATCGTCACGCCGCCCGAGGGCGCGGACGCACTGGCGGTCGAACGGGTGGCCGAATTCTGGCGGCGGCTGGGCGCCGATGTCGAGCTGATGGCCCCTGACCATCACGACCGGGTACTCGCCGTCACCAGCCATTTGCCGCATCTGATCGCCTATACGATCGTCGGTACCGCCAGCGACCTGGAGGAAGTGACCCAGTCCGAGGTCATCAAATATTCCGCCGGCGGCTTCCGCGACTTCACCCGCATCGCCGCGTCGGACCCGACCATGTGGCGCGACGTGTTCCTGACCAACCGCGAGGCGGTGCTGGAGATGCTCCAGCGCTTTTCCGAGGATCTCAGCCAGCTGCAACGCGCGATCCGCTGGGGCAAGGGCGACGAGCTGTTCGACCTGTTCAGCCGCACCCGCGCCATCCGCCGCTCGATCATCGACCAGGGCCAGGACGACGCGCGCGAGGATTTCGGGCGGAATCACGAGGGCTGACGATCCTCCCCGGCACGGGGAGGGGGACCGCCACGAAGCGGTGGTGGAGGGGGTTCACCACAAGGGATGACCTATGCGGCAAGCCCCCCCTCCGTCAGGGCTTACGCCCTGCCACCTCCCCGTGCCGGGGAGGATTCCAGCGCATTCATCGCGGCATGCACCTTCGCCTCCGCCTCGGCGCGCGGCAGGCCCGGCGGGATCACCTCGCCGAAGCGCAGCGTCACCACCCCCGGCCGCTTCAGCCCCTTTCGCGGCCACACCAGTCCCGAATCGGTCGCCACCGGCACCACCGGCAGGTTCAGCATCCGGTACAGCCCGGCGAAACCGGGCTTGAGCGGCGGCGTCTCGCCGGGCTTCACCCGGGTGCCTTCGGGGAAGATCATGATCGCCCGCCCCTGCTTCACCGCGACCTGCGCGTCCCGCATCATGCCGCGCATCGCCTTGGCCGAGGCCGCGCGGTCGACGACGATCGCGCCGTATTTGCGCACCGCCCAGCCCCAGAGCGGGATATTGGCCAGCTCGCGCTTCAGCACCATGGCGGGCGCGCCCAGGATGCGTTGCAGCTCCATCGTCTCGAACATCGCCTGATGCTTGGCGGGGTAGAGCGCCGGCGTGGTCGGCCGGGTGCCCTCGACGCGCACGCGGATACCCAGAATCCAGCGCGTGCAGATGCGGTGGAAGCGCGTCCAGCTCGTCGCCCAGTGGATCACCGCCCGTCGCCCCCCCACCGCGATCAGCGGCGACAACAGCGCCATCACCGCCGACACCGGATAGAAGATCGCGACGAACACGATGTTGCGAAGAAGAATCACGCGCCAATCCCCGTCCAAAGCGCGATCCTGCGCAGGATCAGCTTGTTATATTCGTTCACCAGCGTGCCCAGCCGTGGCTCGGACGGCACCCCGTCGCCCAGCACCACCACCTGCGGCCCGAGCGCCGCGACCAGCTCCATCCGCGCGCGCGGCAAATGCCAGTCGGAGGTGACCAGCCGCACCGTGCGATAGCCATGCTCGCGCACCCAGCGCGCCGTTTCCTCGGCATTGGACCGCGTGTCGACCGCCTCCAGCCCCAGATCGATACAGCAGGAAAACAGCGACGGCGCGGTGCGATAGGTGCGCGCCAGGTCGATCGGCCGCACGCCGGGCGCGACCCCCGTCACCAGCATCCGCTTGGCCTGATGCGCCTGCAGCAGCGCGATGCCGCGATCGATCCGCCCCGCCCCGCCGGTCGGCACCACGATCGCATCGGTGGTGTTGTTCTCTAGCGGGTGCGGCAGGCTGAGCATGAAGGCGGCGAACCCCAGGCACCAGCCGAGCGCGACGAGACCGATCAGCCTCAGCATCAGAGCATCCGCCGCATCTGCGCCAAAACCGCCAGTCGCGCCGCCAGCACCGCCAGCGCGACGAACCCCAGCGGCAACGCGACCAGCATCGCCAGATCGCGCATCGCCAGCGTCATCCCGCCTAGCAATTCCGATTCGAGCGCGCCCACCTGTCGCGCGACGATCCAGATCGCGATCGCCGCGAGGACGCTGCCCACGCCCGCGCCGATCCCGGCGTCGAGCGCGATGCGCCGCTGGAACAGCCGGGCGACCTGGCGATCGGTCGCGCCGAGCATATGGATGACCTCGATCGTGCCGCGATGCGCCTCCAGCCCGGCGCGCGCCGCCAGCATGACCACCGCCGCCGTCGCCCCCAGCATCAGCAGGATGATGACCCCGGCCAGCCAGGCGGCGGTGTCCAGCAGCCGGCCCACCGGCCCCAGCCAGGTGGCATGCGAATCGACCCGCGCCGCGCCGCTCGCGCGCGTGACCGCCGCCGTGACCCGCCGGACCGCGTCGCCGCCATCGCCCTTCAGGTCGACATCGATCAACGCCGGTACGGGCAGTTCGGCGGCGGCGGCATCGCTGCCCAGCCAGGGCTGGAGCATCCGCGCCAGATCGGCCTGCGCCACCGGGGTCGCGCGTGCGACATCGCTTTGCCCGCGCAGCACCGCCAGCACGCGCGCGGCGGCGGCATCGCGCCGCTGCGCCTCGCCCTCGACGATCTGGACGGTCAGCCGCCCCGCCATCTGCCGGTCGAGCGCCCCCGCCGCCCGCGCGGTCGCCAGCCCTGCGGCGGCGGTCAGCAGCGTCAGGAACAGCATGATCGCGATGACCCAGCTCATGACATGCGCACCGCCGACATCGTCGAGCGCGCGGGCCTCCGCCCCCGTCCCCTTGCGTGCCCGCATCACAGGCCGCTCCGCACCAGCGTCGAGGGCGGCGGTTTCGACGCCGGCGGCAGCGGTTCGGGATCGACCAGCCGGCCGCGATCCAGATGCAGGCGATGGCCGTCCGGCACCCGGTCGATCAGGTGCCAGTCATGCGTCGCCATGACGACGGTGGTGCCCAGCCGATGGAGCGAATGGAACAGGTGGAGCAGCCGCTCGGCCATGGCGGGGTCGACGTTACCGGTCGGCTCGTCGGCGACCAGCATTTCGGGGCGCGCGATCACCGCGCGCGCGATCGCCACCCGCTGCTGCTCCCCGCCCGACAAGGTGGCGGGGCGTGCGTTCGCGCGTTCGGACAGGCCGATCCAGGCCAGCATCTCGCGCACCGCGCGCGCGATCTCCGATTCGGCCATGCCCGCGACGCGTAAAGGGAGCGCGATATTGTCGGCGGCCGACAGATGCGGGATCAGGCGGAAATCCTGGAACACCACCCCGATCCGCCGCCGAAAACCGGGCAGGCGGTCGCGTGGCAGGATGACGGCATCCTCGCCGAACAGGCGAATGATTCCCCGGCTGGGACGTTGCGCCAGATAGAGCAGGCGCAACAGCGAGGTCTTTCCCGCGCCGCTGGCCCCGGTCAGGAAATAGAATTGGCCCGAGCGCAGCGTGAAACTGACGTCGCACAGCGTTTCCTCGCCCGCGCCGTATCGCAGACCGACATTCTCGAACTGGACGATGTTCGCCATGCCCTGCGGGCCTTGGCATGGCACGCCGCGCGCTTCAAGTTCCGCGCTTCACGCTTGCCACGCCCGGGGGCGGCGTGCTTACTGGAAATCATGGGGGCCCGATCAAACGGCCTCGTCCTGTCCGTTGAAGTGCCGTTCCGCATGATCCTCGAATGCCCTGAGTGCCGCACCCGCTATCTGGTGCCCGACAGCGCGATCGGGCCAGAGGGAAGGACCGTGCGCTGCGCCCATTGCCGGCACAGCTGGTTTCAGGACCCCGCCGACCCGGACGCGCCGGCACCGATCGAAGAGACCGGCGGGACGGTAAGCGAGCCCGCCGTCGTCGACGAACCCGTTCCCCCGCCGCCGGTCATCGTGCCGCCGCCCGCCCCACCGATCCTGTCGCCGGGCGATCCGGGCTTCGATGCCTTCGCGCACCGCCCGCCGTTTCGCGCGCGCCGCAACCCGGTGCGCCGCTGGACGATCGGGGCGGTCGCCGCTGGCCTGCTGATGCTGGTCGCGACGGCGGCGATCCTGTGGACGGGAATGCCGGGCATCGGCGGTTGGCTGGGCTTCGGGTCGACCGAATCGGCGCTGGAGCTTCGCTCCAACCCGATCGAGCGGCGCGAGCTGGAAAACGGGTCGGAGCTGTTCGCCATTTCGGGGCAGATCATCAACCCGTCCCCGGGGCAACAGCGTGTGCCCGATCTGCGCGCCGAACTGAAGGATGCGCAGGGCCGCGTCGTCTTCTCCTGGACGATCGCGCCGCAGCAGCGGACGCTCGGCCCCGGCGCGTCGATGGACTTCAACTCGGCCAAGCTCGACGTGCCGCCCAGTTCCAAACGGCTGGACCTGAGCTTCGCGGGTGAGGGCAGCCCGGCAAACTGATCGGTCAGGCGGGGCGCCACTCCGCGCGTAACCGCCGCGCAACGATGGCGAACCGCGCGCCGTGCAGCGTCGCCGCCACCAGCATCCCCGCCGCCGACGCCCAGGCCAGCGCGCCGGCGCCCCAGCCCGCGCCGACCAGCCACCAGCCAAGGCCGCCGGTCACCAGGAAATAGGCGATGATGCTGTTGATCCCCGCCGCCACCTGATCCCCCAGCGAGCGCAGCGCATAGACCAGCACCACCTGCATCCCGTCGAACAGGATGAAGGGCGCCCAGATGGCGAGCATGGCGATCGCCACCGCATGCGCCTGTGGCATGGCGGGGAACAAGGTGACGACGGGCCCCGGCGTCAGGACCAGCGCCAGCCCGCACAGTCCCATGGCCAGCGCGGCCAGCCCCACCGCCAGCAGGGTGCGCGGCACCGCCTGCACGGCCATCCCCTCGCCCACCGCATTGCCCGCGCGCACGCCGGCCGCCGATCCCAGCCCCAGCGCCAGCGCGAAGGTGACGTTGTGGACCGAGAAGACGATCTGGAAGCCATGCGCGGTGGCATCGCCCAGCCGCGTCGACAGCGCGATCAGGATGGCGAAGCCGGCCAGTTCCAGTCCCGAGGCGATGGCCGGCACCGTGCCGAACCTGGCCAGGCCCCATGCTCCGGCCAGCGTCGGTGCCCAGGCGGCGCGGTCCAGCCGCCGCACGCCGCGCGCCGCGCCGCGTGGCAGGGTGACCGCGCTGACCACCATCGCGACCGCGCCGAGCGCCGAGGCGATGACCGTCGCCAGGGCCGCGCCGACCGCGCCCAGTGCCGGTAGTCCCCATTGACCACCCGCCAGCGCCCAGGCGAGGACCGCGTTGACCGGCAGGATCGACAGGTTGACCGCCGTCACCCGACGCGGGCGGCTGATCCCCTCCAGAAAGAAGCTCGCGGCGATCAGCACCATCTGGAACGGATAGCCCAGCGCCATCACCGCCACGACCCGTGCGCCGGGTTCGATCAGCGCGGGCGCGACGCCGATTCCGCGCAGCAAGGCGGCCCCGCCCAAGCCCAGGATCAGCATGGCCGCCACGCCCAGCATCAGCCCCAGCACCATGCCGTCGCGCAAAGCCTGGCCGGTCGCCGGCAGGTCGCCCGCCCCGTCGGCGCGCGACGCCCGCACCAGCACGCCCGACAGCCAGGCCAGCCCGGTGACGATCGCGATATAGGTGAGCGACCGGCTGGCCGAGAGCGCCGCCACCTCATGCTCACCGACCATCCCGACCACGATCACATCGGTGACATGCAGGATCGTCCAGTTCAGGCTGGTCAGCACGACCGGCCAGGCCAGCCCCAGCAGGCGGAGGATTTCCGCGCGCGGGGCCGGGGGGTTGGTGGAAAGCGGCGCGGTCATGACGCCTGCCCTAGTCGCCGCCGTCCGACAGGGAAACCCGCGATTCCCGGATGAAAGCCCCCTTGCGCTGCCTGCAACGCTTTGCTAGGGGCACCCGCCTACCAGCCCTCCGGCTTGCCGGTGGTGACTATCGAGTGCGGTCGTGGCGGAATTGGTAGACGCGCAACGTTGAGGTCGTTGTGGCCGAAAGGCCGTGGAAGTTCGAGTCTTCTCGACCGCACCATTTCCGCTCCAAGCGAGCGGATTTTTCCAGACATCGTGATGGGCGCGAGCCTGCTCCGTTCTTGCCCGCAAGCGCAGGCCGGCCGCGCGCCGTGTGCGGTGCGATCAGCCGGACCCCGCAAACCGCATCACCCCTTTCCTCCCCTGCAAGGGGAGGTGGCAGGCCAAAAGCCTGACGGAGGGGTGTCCCGCTATCGAGAGGGGAGACACCCCTTCACCAGCTTTGCCGGTTCCCCTCCCCTTGCAGGGGAGGAAGAGTTGAATGTCGATACGATCGGTCCGAGAAAGATAGTGGATCGAAGGAACGCGATCAGCGGCGTTCGACGATCGATGCCAGCGTATCGATCGGCAGCGGCGAGACGAAGCGGAAGCCGAAACGGCCTTCATGCGTCCAGCATATCGTGCCGAAGATCGACACCCCCTGCGGGCGCACGATGATATGGCCCGCCTGTCCTGCGACCACTTCTTCCTCCGCCTCCAGCTTGGCGCCGCCGGCGGAGATGTCGATCATCCGGGCGGTCAGCTTGCGGTCGCCCAGCCGGACATCGGCGGCCAGCGTCACCGCGAATCGGGGCGCGCGCGGGACGCTGCCCTCGTCATCCTCGTGCAGGAAGATCTGTTCATAGGGCTGGAGCGAATCGAACTCGATGCCCGCCTTGGCACCTTGTACCCAGCGCACCGTACCGCGCACCGGAGGCAGGCCACGCACCTCGATCGACAGTGATTCGCCGACCCGCGGCACATTGACGAAGCGCGCCATCAGGCCGGTCGCCGAGATATTGTGGACCAGGCACACGCCGGGCGCGTCGCCGCACACCTTGCCCAGCAACAGGACGGCCGAATGCCGCTTGCCGACCCGTCGTTCGACCGACGCGCTGTCCTGTTGTTCGACCTGCTCCATCCCTGCCCTTTCCGCCGTGATCGCCAAAGCGGAACACGGCCCGCTGCGCACCTTAATCGATCATCTGTAAAAAAATACCAACTTTGCCACCGATTTCCGGTGACCCGCGGCGCTTTGGCCTCCGTCGGCCGGCCGGCCGCTGCCATGGGTCGATGACCGCCCCGCTTGTCGTCACCGGCAAAGCGCTGTAATTCGCGGGGCGTCCCATGCCTCGCGCACCGTCTTCCCGGTCTTCCCGGCCTCGTTCGTCCAAGCCCCGCTCTCCCTGGCGGCGCCGGATCGTCGTAACCCTGCAGGTCCTGATCGGCCTGGCCGTGCTGGCTGTCGGCGCGCTGGCGATCGCGGTGTTCGTCGCCAAGTCGCAACTGCCCAGCTTCGACGAGCTGAAATCCTCGCCCAACGGGCAGATGATCCGCGTCCATGCCGCCGATGGTACCGTGATCGTCTCGCTCGGGCCCAGCTATGGCGAATGGCTGCCCTATGGCCGGATTCCGAAGGTCATGCGCGATGCGACGATCGCGGTCGAGGATCGCCGGTTCCGCCAGCATCCCGGCGTCGACCCGATCGGCATCGCCCGATCGGTCGAGGTCCGGTTTGAGAAGGGCCGCTGGAAACAGGGCGGCTCGACCATCACCCAGCAGCTTGCGCGCAACGTCTTCCTGAACAACCAGAAGAGGTTCGGCCGCAAGTTCCGCGAGGCGATCCTGGCGCTGGCGATGGAGCTGAAATTCTCCAAGGACCAGATCCTCGAGCTGTATCTGAACAAGGTCTATTATGGCGGCGGCGCGTACGGCATCGATGCCGCCAGCCGGAAATTCTTCGGCCATGGCGCCGATCATCTGAGCCTGTCGGAGGCGGCGGTGATCGCCGGGCTGGTCAAGGCGCCGTCCAACTATTCGCCCACCGCCGATGCCGAGGCCGCGGTCGGCCGCGCCGGTGTCGTCATCGGGCAGATGGAGCGCAACGGCTTCATCACCCCGGGCGAGGCGGCCGAGGCCGATCCGCAGGCGCTCAAGCTCGCGCCCGAGCCCAAGCAGAATTCGGTCCGCTATTTCACCGACTGGGCGCTGCCGCAGCTCGACACGCTGATCGACGAGCAGACCGCGCCGCTCGACGTGTGGACCACGCTCGACCTCAATATGCAGCGCGCGGCCGATGCCGCGATCCGCAACGATGCCCCACCGGGCACGCAGGGCGCGCTGGTCAGCCTGGACCGCGACGGCGCGGTGCGCGCGATGGTGGGGGGCAAGGATTATGTCGCCACCAACTATAACCGCGCGGTGACGGCGGTCCGCCAGCCGGGCTCGGCGTTCAAGCTGTTCGTCTATCTCGCCGCGCTGGAGGCGGGACACAAGCCCGAGGACCGGGTGGTCGACGAACCCGTCACCATCGACGGCTGGTCCCCGCGCAACGATTCGCGCCGCAATTCGGGCAGCGTGACGCTGCGCACCGCCTTTGCCTATTCGCTGAACACCGTGGCGGCCAAGCTGGGCCAGGAAGTGGGCTTCCAGACGGTCGCCGACATGGCGCGCCGCTTCGGCATCACCACGCCGGTCAACACCCACCCCTCGATGGTGCTCGGCACGTCCGAGGTGCGCGTGATCGACATCACCAGCGCCTTTGCCAGCGTCGCGAACAAGGGGGTGAAGGTCACCCCCTATGCCATCACCAAGGTCATGGCGAACGGCGAGACGATCTACACGCACGAGGTGGATCGCAGCCATGTGCTGGTCGCGCCTTATGTGGCGGCGCAGATGACCGACCTGCTCCAAACCGCCGTCAACACCGGCACCGGCCGCGCCGCGCAGATCGGCCGGCCGGTCGCGGGCAAGACAGGCACGACCAGCAGTTCCAAGGACGGCTGGTTCCTGGGCTTCTCCAGCGGGATCACCACCGGCGTCTGGATGGGGCGCGACAATGGCCGGCCGGTCGCGGGGCTGCATGGCGGCACCGCCCCCGCCAAGGCCTGGGCCGATTATATGAAGGTCGCGGTCGCCAACCGGCCGATCGAACAGTTCGAGACGCAGGTCACGCTGCCCGAATGGCAGCTGGAACCCGATGAGGAGAGCTATTTCGGCCAGCCCGACGACGGCGTGACCGGCGTGGATGCCGATGGCAATCCGCTGCCCCCGCCGACCGCCGGTGCCGCACCGGACGGCAGCGAGGCGGTGGAAATCCCGATGCGTCGCGATCCGAGCGCACCGGTTCCGATCCAGCAGCCGCAGCAGCCCGATGCGCCGGACGCCCCCGATGGCGTGGCCCGGCCGCCGCAACCGCAGCAGCGCCTGGATCAGGCGTGGATCGACCGCGTCACCGGACGCGGTACGGGATCAGCCCAACGCGGCGACCCGCGCGATCCGCGCAACGCCCCGCGCGCGGCACCCCCGCGCCCCGCGCCCCCGCGCGATTATCAGGACGACCGCCCGTACCAGTGAAGTCCCGCGCCATGCTGCCGCAACCAAGCGGTGGCGGGCGCCGGGTCCTGGCCCAGCAATTGGGCGACCAGCGCGTGGAAGGCGGGCGCGTGGTTCATATGGATGCGGTGCGCGACCTCGTGCGCGACGGTGGCGCGGCGGACGAAGGCGGGCGCCAGCATCAACCGCCAGCTATAGCGGATCGCCCCCGACGAGGCGCAGCTGCCCCAGCGCGCCTTGGGATCGGCGACGCTGACCTTCGACACCGCGACCCCGGCGGACCGCGCGAACTCCGCCGTCTCGCGCGCCAGCACCTCCAGCGCCTGCCGCTTCAGCCACGCCTCGACCCGGCGGCCCAGCGTCTCGATCGGGCCGGAGGCGAGCAGCCGGTCCTGCTCGCGCTGGATCACACGGCGACTGCCCGCTTCCCAGTGCAGCGTCAGCGTGTCGTCGCCGAAGGGGATGGCCGCGCCGGTCACGAAGGGACGCGGTTCGGGCAGGCGCGCGCGCTGCTCGGCGATCCAGCCCTGCTTGTCCTCGGCCCAGGCCAGCGCGGATTTCAGCGCGGCGCGCTTGGGCACCACCAGTCGGGCGGTACCGGTGGCCGGATCGACGCTGAGGCGGATACGCTTGGCGGTCGGATGCCGCACGACTTCGTCGATCACAATTCACGGTCCACGATATGGTTTTCGAAATCGCCGGCATCGTCCTCGCTGATCGTCCAGCCGCGCACCGACTGGCCGGCGCGGTGCACCGCCTCGCGGTCGCCGGAGATCAGATAATGCCAGTCGGGCAGCGGTTCGTTCGCCGCGCGCAGGCGATAGGCGCAGGTGGTGGGCAGCCAGTCGATCGACCGGACATTGCCCATGGTCAGCCGCACGCACTCGCTGACATAGGCACGCCGGTGGCGATAGTTGGAGCATTGCCCGCTGCGTCGGTCGAGCAGCCGGCAGGCGACATTGGTCGGCACCAGCTCGCCCGTCTCCTCATCCTCCAGCTTGTGGATGCAGCATTTGCCGCAGCCGTCGCACAGCGCCTCCCATTGCGCGCGGTCGAGGCTTTCGATCGGCTTTTCCCAGAAGCGCTCCATCACTTCACCCAGCGGTCGAGCGCGGCGGCGACCGCCTGCGGCCCTTCGTCCGAGGGGATCAGCGCCAGCGGCTTGCCGGCCGGATCCATCAGATAGACCTGGCGGCTATGGTTGACGAGGTAGCCGCCACCCGGCGACGGAACGCCCTTTTGCGACCAGACGGCATAGGCCTTCTTCACCGCCTCGACCTGCTGGGGCGTGCCGGTCAGCCCGACGACACGCGGATCGAAGGCGGCGGCGAAGCGGCCGACCACCGCCGGCGTATCCCGCTCGGGGTCGACGGTGACGAAGATGGGGACGATCTTCTTCGCCTTGGCCGGCGCGCTTTTGTCGAGCAGCTTCAAACCGGCGGCGATCGCCTGCATGTCGGTGGGACAGACATCGGGGCAGAAGGTGTAGCCGAAATACATGACGCGGTAGCGCCCGGCGAAGTCGCGATCGGTGACGGGGCGGCCATCGGCGCCGGTCAGGCGGAACGGACCACCGATCTTCGCACCGGCGAGCGGCGGCTGCTCGGACGTGGGCGCCTGCGAACCGGAGCCGCAACCGGTGGTGGCGAGCGCCAAGGCCGCGCCAAAGAACGGAAATAATCGGGTCATGACGACGACAGCCTTGCTGTGATAAATCGCCGGTTGCAAGTCATGCCCTATCGTTCAGGATTTCGCTTCATGTCCCTTCGCCCCCTGCTTGCCGCCGCGCTTCTGGGCAGCCTCGCCCTGCCCGCCCTGGCGCCCGCCACCGCGCAGATGATGCAGTCGGAAAGCTACAAGTTCCTGCAGGCGGTAAAGGAGGCCAAGGGCAATGAGGTGACCAACATGCTGGACCGCCCCGGCGCCAGCATCATCAATACCCGCGACGTGACCAGTGGCGAGGGCGCGCTGCATATCGTCATCAAGCGCGACGACGAGACGTATCTGCGCTTCCTGCTGCAAAAGGGTGCCGATCCGAACCTGCGCGACGGACGCGGCAACACGCCGTTGCTGCTGGCGGTGGCGGGCGGCCAGCCCGAGATGATCCGCATCCTGACCGCGGCCAAGGCGAACCCGAATATCGGCAATGCCAGCGGCGAGACCCCGCTGATCCGCGCGGTCCAGCGTCACGACATCGCGATGGTGCGCGAACTGCTCGCCGCTGGGGCCGACCCGGACCAGGCCGACAATATCGCCGGCCTGACCGCACGCGACTATGCCACCCAGGATTCGCGCAACGCCGCGATCGCCAAGCTGCTGGCCGAAACCCCGAAAAAGACCCGCGCGGCGGTGGCAGGGCCGAAATTCTGATCATGCAAAAATCCTCCCCGGCACGGGGAGGTGGCAGGGCGCAGGCCTGACGGAGGGGGGCTTCCACAAAGGAACACGTCAAGCGGCACGCCCCCTCCACCACGCCCTGCGGGCGCGGTCCCCCTCCCCGTCCCGGGGAGGATCAAATCAGCCCCAGTTCGACCAGCTTGCCGACCAGCACCGGCGGCATCGTCTCGATCCCCGTCGCCGCGCCGCTCAGGTCGCGCGGCGCGTCCGCCGCCTCCAGATAGCGCCAGCCCTGATGCGCTCGCCGGGGCAGCGCCTGCACCAGCACCAGCGCGGGGTCGATATGGATCGCGCACCGCCCGCCCTCGGCCTCACCGAACGACAGGATCGGCGAGCGCGCGACCAGCTGATGCTTCAGGATCCAGAATAGCGATCCCTGCCCCGCCACTTCCTCATGCCGCTTGGGCAGATAGCGCGTGGTCAAAAACACCGGGCCATCCTTTGCCCGCAAGGCCAGTCGCTCGGCCAGATGATCGATACTGGCCGCCCCGAACGCGACCTTGGTCAAATGCAACGCCATGTCGCGGTGGCATGTGGGGGCCGACCATGACGAAGACCAGAGCCCTTCGGTTGCGATCCCCGGCGATCCGCCCCGCGCGGCCCGGCGGCCGACGACAATTTCCCCCGCCCGATTGATTTACGTCTGCGAAGGACGCGCGCGCTTCTCTTATGGCAGGCCGGTGAACAATGTCGGCGGCCGTCATCGGTCGTACGACGGGACGGGTCTAGGGAGGCCGAAATAGCATATCCGATTCATCGCTATGAGGCGTTCGCCAACCTCACATCGGATGAGGTTGAGGCGCTCGCCACGCTGGGCGACGCCGAAGTCGTCCGACGGCGGGGGGAGGTGTTCCAGCGCGAAGGCGAGGCGACCAACGGCTTCCATCTGCACGTCCAGGGCTGGGTCACATCCTCGATCGTCTTGCGCAACGGCAACCGCCTGATCCAGAAGGTGCATCTGCCCGGCGACATGCTCGGCACGCCCAGCATGGTGCTGCCCGAGGCGGCCGACACGCTGACCGCCGTCACCGAAGCGAT
This sequence comes from Sphingomonas sp. NPDC019816, assembly GCF_050274375.1. Lineage (NCBI taxonomy): Bacteria > Pseudomonadati > Pseudomonadota > Alphaproteobacteria > Sphingomonadales > Sphingomonadaceae > Sphingomonas > Sphingomonas sp. NPDC019816. The sequence continues at coordinate 36,472 of NZ_JBNNOB010000003.1, read as the reverse complement.
CACCGCCTTCGTGCCCTATGAGCGCTTCGGCCAGTTGTACGAGACGCATCCGCGCCTTGCCGCGCTGTTCACCGTCGCGACCCAGATGGAGCGGCTGGCGCTGATGGATGCCCTGGCCATGACGGGCAATGCCTCGGCGCGCGAGCGGCTGGCGCGGCTGCTGGTCGATTTCCATACGCGGCTCGGCCCGATCGGGCTGGTGGCCGATGACGGCTTCCACCTGCCGCTGACCCAGGAGATCATGGGCGACCTGCTGGGGCTGACGGCGGTGCATGTGAACCGCACCATCCGGGCGCTGGAGGAAGAGGGGCTGCTCGCGCGCCAGGGGCACCGGTTCCAGTTGCGCGACCTGGCCGCCTTGCGCCGATTGTCGTCGCTGCCGCCCCGGCGGCCGCGGTTCGAGCCGGCCTGGCTGCCCGCCCCGCGCTGACCCCCATGAAAAAGGGCGCCGGTGGAACCCCACCGACGCCCTTTTCGATTTCCGGCGCTGAACCGTCGGCTGCGAATTACGCAGCCTGCGGCAGAGCGGCCTTCGCCTGCGCGATGATCGCCTTGAACGCGTCACCTTCGTGCATCGCGATGTCGGCCAAGACCTTCCGGTCCAGTTCGACGCCCGCCAGCTTCAGGCCGTGCATGAACTGCGAATAGGTCAGGCCCTCGGTCCGGACGCCGGCGTTGATGCGCTGGATCCACAGACCACGGAAGGTCCGCTTCTTAACCTTGCGGTCGCGATACGCATATTGACCGGCCTTTTCGACGGCCTGGCGCGCGATGCGGATGGTGTTCTTGCGACGGCCATAATAGCCCTTCGCCTGATCCAAAATCCGCTTATGCTTCGCCTTGGTGGTCGTGCCCCGCTTGACGCGTGCCATATCTCTCTATCCTTCCAGAAATCAGTTCAGGCCGTAAGGCGCCCAGGCCTTCACGGTCTTGGTGTCGGCATCGGACAGGACCGAGGTGCCGCGGTTCTGGCGGATATACTTGCCGTTATGGCTGATCAGGCGGTGGCGCTTGCCGGCCACGCCGTGCTTGATCTTGCCGGTCGCGGTGAGCTTGAAGCGCTTCTTGACGCCGCTCTTGGTCTTGAGCTTGGGCATTTTGGTCCTTTCGCTGTGAGCAAGGCAGAAACGGCCGCGGCAGCCCTGATGGCCGGGCCGTTCGTGACACCTCGCTCGGGAAGCGGGCCGCTTAGACGAAGTGGCGGGCGATTGCAACCGATGTCGCCCCAGGGAACCGCCGCTGCGCTCGCACGCTTGGTAGGGCCATGGATCAAACATCCGCGGCCGAAACGATTGCTCCGTCGCCCGCGCGTCGCACGCTGTGGCGGCGATGGGCATTGCGGGTCGTCATCGGCCTGCTGGTCGTCATCGCGGCGATCTGGCTGGTGCTCTTCGTCACCAAGGGGCGCTTCCTGCGCTCGACCTTCGAATCGACCGTCGGTCGGCTGACCCATCGCCAGGTAACGGTGGACGGCGACTTCCAGCTTTACTTGGCGCCTTGGCGGATCAAGTTCGTCGCTGAGAAGATCGCCATCTCCAACCCCGGCTGGGCGAGCCGGCCAAACCTGTTCACCGCCGACCGGATCGATTCGCGCATCGCCCCGCTGTCGCTGCTGTTCGGCAAGCGGCGCTTCACCTGGCTGGAACTGACGAACGGCGCGGTCGATCTGGAATGGACGCCCGACCACCGCACCAACACATGGACGTTCAGCGAGAAGAAGGGCGGCAAGCCGCTGGAATTTCCGCGCATCGACACCGCGCAGGTGACGGGGACGACGGTGCGCTATCGCGATCCCCGGATGCGGGTGACCGCCGAGCTGGCGCTGGACGACATCCGCTCGCAGGACGCGCGCATCGGCAAGGCGGTGGGCGTGCGCGGCCGGGGCGTGATTCGCGAAACGCCCTTCCGCCTGACCGCGCAACTGCTGTCGCCCGACGCCACCGCCAATCGCGGCCGGAACGAATTGATCGCGCGGATGCGCGCGGCGGGCAATATCATCGACGTGTCGGGCACCCTGCCCTCGATCGCCGACATCGAGAATGTGCCGCTGCGCACCCGTGCGCGCGGCAAGGACATGTCGACGCTACTCGAGATCATCGGCGCCACCATCCCGCGCACCCGCACCTATGACGTGCGCGCGCAGATGGTGAAGGATGGCGACGCCTATCGCTTCACCGGCCTGAAGGGCGTGTTCGGCGACAGCGACCTGGCCGGGCGGCTGACCGTGACCAATGGCGCACGGCTGCGTCTCGATTCGGCGCTGACGACCAAAAAGCTCGACATCATCGATGCCGCACCCTTCATCGGCTACAACCCCGACATCGTCGCATCCCGGGGTGCGCAGGCCGCCGCCGCCGCGACCGGTGCCGGGGCGCAGCGGCTGTTGCCCGACGCCGCGCTGCCCGTGGCGACGATGCAGCGCTTCGACGCCGATCTGAAATGGACGATCGGCACGGTCCGCTCGCGCAAGGTACCGATTTCCGATGTCGACCTGACGCTGGCGCTCGACCGGGGCAAGCTGACCCTGTCGCCGCTGAACTTCGCGATGGCGCGCGGCAATGTCTCCTCCGACCTGGTGTTCGACACGCGGCCGCGCCCCAGCCGCATCGGCTATGACATCCGCCTGTCGCCGACCCCGCTCGGCCGGTTGCTGGCGGGCTGGGGCGTGGCCGAGGCGGGGACGACGGGCACGGTGAAGGGCCGCATCCAGCTTCAGGGGCGCGGCGACACCATTCACGATTCGCTGGCCAGCGCGAACGGGCGCATGGCCTTCATCCTGCCCGCCGGGTCGCTCTGGACCCGCAACGCGCAGCTGGCCGAGCTGGACATCGGCACCTTCATCCAGAAGATGTTCGAGGAGCGGTTGAAGGAGCCGGTGCGGATCAATTGCGGGCTGATCGCCTTTACGGTGCGCGGCGGGGTGGCGGCGGCGGACCCGATCCTGATCGATACGTCGAAGAACGTGATCGTCGGGCGCGGCGGCTTCAGCTTCCGCAACGAGGCGATCGACATGGCGGTGCGCGCCGATGCCAAGAAGTTCAGCCTGTTCTCGGGCCAGTCCCCGGTCGGCCTGACCGGCAATTTCGCGCAGCCGGGAATCAACCCGATCAGCGGCGACCTGCTGGCACGCGCCGGCGCAGGCCTGGGCCTGGCGGCGGTGGCGTCGCCGCTGGCGGGCGTGCTGGCCTTCGTCGATGTCGGCGATGCCAAGGCGGCGGCGTGCGGCCCGGTGCTGTCGGGTGCCCGCGCCAGCGCCCAGCGGACGACCAAGGGCACGCCGCGCGACGATGTCGGCAACGGCACCACCGCCAAGTCCAAGGACGGCCGCCAGAGCGAGGGGCAGGCCAAGGCGCAGCGCAAGAAGTTCCTGGGCATTTTCTAGGCGTTTCGCGGGGCGGGCCGTGGGTGGCCGGGCCTGGTGAGCCGGTACGGGTTTCCGCCGGCCTTTCGCATCATGAGAAGGCGCATTGGACGCTATCCGCCAGGGTCGTGGGCGCGAGGCCGCTCGGACGGTGGGCGCGCCCATCGCGAACCCGCTCCATGCGGCCTCTCATTCCAAACAACCGATCGCACGAACGGCCAAGCACCGATCCGATGCGCCGCTGGCCCTGACGGAGCATGGGGAACCATCCCCGACCCCAGCAATTTTGACAGCATGTTGTCGATTTGGACATATGCCGCATGACCCCCGCATCCCCTTCGGATGTGCGCGCCCTCGCGCTGGCGGTCTTTGCCGCCAATGGCCGGCTGGTCAGCGCGGGCAATGAACTGGTCGCGCATCTCGGGCTGACCAGCGCCTGGTGGCAGGTGCTGGCCGCGCTGCGCTATGCGCCTGCGCCGCTCACGGTGGCGTCGATCGCGCGCACCATGGGCCTGACGCGGCAGGCGGTGCAGCGCATCGTCGATCTGCTCGCCGAACGGGCGCTGGTCGATTTTCACGACAATCCGCATCACCGGCGCGCGAAGCTGGTGGGGCTGACCCCCGCCGGGGCCGACGCGGTGGCGGGGGCCGAGCGCGCGGTGGCACCGATCGACCTAGCCATCGCCGAGCGGATCGGCGCGCCCCGCCTCCACGACGCCATCGCCACGCTTCAGGAGATGATCGCGCTGATCACCGAGCGGCTCGACCCATCCCCCATCACCTCCCACGAAAAGGACGCATGACCATGATCCTGATCTCAGGTGCCACCGGCGGTATCGGTGGCGAAGTCTGCCGCCTGCTCCAGGACGCCGGCACCCCCTTTCGCGCCATGGCCCGCCGCCCCGAACAGGTCGACGCGCTGCGACAAAAGGGCATGGACGCGGTGCTCGGCGATTTCGACCGCGCCGAGACGCTGGCGACCGCGATGCGCGGGTGCGACACGCTGTTCCTGATCACCCCTCCGACGCAAAGCCAGTTCCGGCAGGAGACCGGCGCGATCGACGCAGCCCGGCGCGAAGGCGTCAAGCGGATCGTCAAGATCTCCGCATCGGACGGCAATATCCATTCGCCGGTACCCTGGGCGCGGACGCACGCGCGCATCGACCATCACCTGCGCGGCGCGGGCATCGACTGGACGATCCTGAAGCCCACCGCCTTCATGCAGAATTTCCTGTGGTTCAAGGACCCCGTCGCCAAGGGGTTGCTGCCGCAGGTCGCGGGCAAGGGATCGGTCTCCTGGGTCGACACTCGCGATGTCGCGCGCGTCGCCGCGACGGTCCTGACCGAAGACGGCCATGCCGGCGCGACCTATTTTCTGACCGGCCCCGAAACGCTCGACATGAAGGAGGCCGCCGCGCGGTTGGGCGAGGTGACCGGGCGGCGGGTGCGCTATCTGAACCTGCCCAAGCCGCTGTTCGCCGCGCTGCTGCGGCTGACCGGCAATTCGCGGTGGATGACCAGGGGACTGGTCGTCCAGTTCGCCGATGTGGTCGCCGGCCACCACGACATCGACCCGACCTTCGAGATCGAACGCCTGACCGGCCATCCCCCGCGCGACTTCCGCACCTTCGTGCGCGATCACCGCGCCGCGTTCACCGGCCAGGGTTGAGGCGTGGCGGGGGGCTCCTGCGCCAGGGTCCGACCGCCCACGCCGCTGCCCCCCATGCGTCCTACAGGCCGCCCTGGAAATCGAAGGCGAAGCGATAGGGTCGGCGCGTCGCCGCCACCAGCGTCAGGCGGCCGTCCGCGACCACCACGGGCGTCCCGAGCCCGAGATCCATCACCCGTGACCAGCCGCCCCCGAACACCGTCACGCGCACGATCAGCCGGCCGGCCCGGACGCACCGGACGCCTACGGGGCAGCGGCTGTCCTCGATCACCCGGTCCGCCCGCACGCGCGGTCCGTTGACCGCGGCCATCTGCCCCAGCCGTACCGGCCCCTCGACCGGACGGGCTACCGCGCATCCGGCCAGGAGCGGCGGCAGAAGCGCGAGCGTCATCGCCCCGCCCCGCCGCCCGGGCTCAGCCACAGGAGGCGGCCACCACCCACCCATCGGCGACCGTCACCGTCACCCGTTCGATCCGATAGTCCTTGATGGTCGCATCGCCCGGCGCGATCCGCCGGACGAGCGTGCTGCCGGTGCCGCGCCGGATCGCCGCATCGTCGGGCGCGGGCCCACCGACCAGCGCGGCGGCCGCTTCGGGACGACAGGCTCCATGTTCGGCCATGCCGCCATCGGCCGTCGCGCAACCACCCAGCACCGCCAATCCCGCCAGCGCCGCCAGCATCCCGATTCCGCCGTCCGTCATCATCGCCTCTCCATCCCGTGACCGAACCTCAGACGGAGTCGACGCGACCCATCCTTGGCACACGATCCGGTCAGGACCGGCGGATGCGATAGGGCCCGGCCCGCACCGCCAGCGGCCGCCCCTTCCAGCTCAGCGCCACGCGCCCCTCGTTTACCAGGGTATCGACGGCGTCATGGACCGCCGGCATCGCGCCGCGCCAGTCGTCTCCGTCGGCCAACGCCCGCGCCACCTCGCTGGGGCAGATCGTGGCCCCGGGCGCACGCCGGGCCAGCAACGCCAGCACGGCGTCGCGTGCGACCGTCACCGGTTCAATTGCCGTCGGCGTCGACCATGAACACCACCGGCTTGCCGCGCGAGGTCGGGTCCCAGCCCGCCGCCAGCGCCGCCCGGACGCAGCGCAGGATCGTCGCGTCGTCCAGCTGCAACCGGCCGCGCGGCAGGCCCTTGAGCAGCCGCTTGGGCGCGGGAAATTCCAGCCACGCCTCGCGCTTGGCATCCTGCTGAAGCACGGCGATGGTCATCCCCTTCCACCCCTCATCATCCGATTGATGGGGTTCGCTCTGGAGGTGCCAATCATAGGAAACGCCGTCGAGCGTCACGCTGCCGGCCGTGCTTTGGGTCTTCGCCATGGCCCGGCCCCTAGCATGGCGTGGCCGCCAAGGCACGCGGGCCGGCGCGCGTGCCCGCCGGACCCGGCAAACAAAGCGCATACAAAGCGGGAATATAATGCTTTTCATTCCCGGCGCGGCGAAAGATAGTCGCGCCATGCCGATCCGCGCCGAAAATCGCTGGCTCTATCCGATCGATTGGCCGCAGGTGTCCGCCACGATCCGCTTCGACCGGGCGGGCGGGCGGTGCGAGCAATGCCGGCGCCCGCATCTGGCGCGTGTCGCGCATCTGGGCGACGGGCGCTGGTGGGATGCCGCTGCCGGGTGCTGGCGGTCGCCGCGCGGGCGTCGGATCACGGTGCGGCAGGTGCCGATCGCACAGGTCCGCCTGACCCGCGTGGTACTGGCCTGCGCGCATCTCGACCATGATCCGGGCAATAACGAGCCGCGCAACCTGGCCGCGCTGTGCCAGCGTTGCCACATGATCCACGACGCGGCCGAGCATCGCTGGCAACGCTGGTGGACCCGCTTCCGCCGGCGCGCGATCCGCGACCTGTTCGACGATCCCCGCAGCCTGCACGCCGTTCACCGCGCCAATGGCCTGCGGCGTCTGTCGCGGCGATAGGGTCGAAGGGCTTTACGGGCGCGATTGGCGACGAATCCTCCGCCGCCCCACCGACGATAGGGATTTGCTTCACCGGCGGAAGCGCCTAGAGCGCGCGCACCCCGGGGGACCGCTGACGCGCGGTTGAGAGGTGGGCAGCAGCCCATGACCCGCCGAACCTGATCCGGGTCATACCGGCGTAGGGAGGGTCGGCGGCGCTCTTTTCCGTCCTCCCTCCATGAAAGTGGACAAGAGGACGATGCCGGTTGTGACCAAGCGTGATCAGCGGATGATCCGCCCTGCTGCCCTGTTGCTGTCGGCGGCCTGGGCGATGCTGCCCCTGGCGGCTGAGGCGCAGACGGTGACGGATGCCCCGCCGGCGGACATCCGTGTGCTGGGTCAGCGCGATCCCGCCGGGCTGCTCCCCGACCAGACCGAGCCCAAGGCGGTCAGCGCCATCTCCGCCGACTTCATCGTCAAGCAGGCGCCGACCCTGAACGCCTTTCAGCTGGTCAATCTGCTACCCGGCGCAACGGTGGCGTCGGCCGACCCGTACGGTCTGTCGACCAGTTCCAGCCTCACCCTGCGCGGGCTGGGGCAGGATGAGATCGGCGTGCTGATGGAGGGCGCGCCGCAGAACGACATCGGCTATTATTACGCCTATCCGTCGCAATTCGCCGATCCGGGCAACATCCGCCAGATCGCGCTGGCGCAAGGCTCGGTCGATCTGGACTCGCCGACCGTCGCGGGCGCGGGCGGATTGCTGTCGCTGACCCTCGACGATCCCAAGGCGACGACGCAGGTGCGCGGCGACCTGTCGCTGGGGTCGCACGCCCTGCGCCGCATGTTCGTGCGGGTCGATACGGGGATGCTCGGCGATAGCGGGGTGAAGGCGTTCCTGTCCTATTCGCATACCCGGGCGGATAACTGGCGCGGGCCGGGCTATGACCTGCGCCAGCATGTCGATGCCAAGCTGCTGCGCGAATGGGGGCAGGGCAACCGTGCCAGCCTGGCGCTGTCGTACAACGACGCCAATTCGTCGAGCTATCCCAGCCCGACGCTCGCTGAATGGCAGGCGCAAGGGCGCGGGTTCAACTTCGATGCGCGCTATACGCCAGGCAGCACCAGCTATTGGCGGTTGTACCGCGCGCCGTTCCGCAACCTCTATGCCTCCGCGCCGGTGCATGTGTCGCTCAGCGATCGGCTGACGCTCGACACCACCAGCTATCTCCAGTTCGGCTATGGCAACTCGCCCTATGGCACCCAATTGGCGACCACCGGCAACTTCCTTGGCAATGAGGAGCTGACCGCGCCGATCACGCTGCCCGGCGCGGTCGACGGGGTGGCGACGGTGCTGGGCAATTACACCGGCGACCAGCGGCGGCTGGGCCAGGTCGTCAAGCTGACGCGGGCGGCGGGCATCCACCGGATCACCGCCGGGCTGTGGTTCGATCATGGCATCGACCGCGTGACCCAGACCTATACGGCGGTCGGCCCCGACGGCCAGCCCGCCGATCGCTGGGGCTATCGCAACCGGGCGATCCGCACCGCCGACGGGCGGCTGCTCGCCTATGAGAACCAGCGTACCGTCACCGTGATCAAGAGCCTGTTCGTCGCCGACAGCATCGCGCTGACGCCGCAACTGACCGTCGATCTGGGGGTCAAGGGCATCAACATGCTGCGCAGCGGCCGCAACTATCTGCCCGGCCCGCAACAGGCGGTACGCCGCGAGAGCAATATCGCGCTGCCGCGCGCGGCGGTCCGCTATGCGATCGACGACCGGCAGCAAATCTTCGCCAACATCACCACCAATTTCCGCACGCCCAACGAATTCACCCTCTATGACAGCTATATCGGCGGGCAGGTCACGACACGCGGCACCGATAGGCTGAAGAACGAATATTCGGTGTCGCAGGAACTGGGCTATCGCTTCATCGGCACCCGCCTGTCCGCCTCGGTGACCGGTTTCCATTACCGTTTCCGCAACCGCCAGCTGGCGACCGTGGTCGACAATGGCGGGGCGCTGGTCGACTCCACGCTGAATGCCGGCGGGCAATCCTCGTACGGCGTCGATGCCGAGATCGACTATCGTCCGGTGGCGGGCCTCAGCCTCTATGCCTCGGGCGAGTATCTGCGCGCGCGGATCAGCGACGACCTGCCGGCGGGCACCGACGATCTGCCGACGCGCGGCAAGCATGCGGTGTCCAGCCCGACCTGGCAGTTCGGCGCGGGCGGCATCTATGACGACGGGCGGCTCTTCGGCAGCATCGCGGGCAAATATGTCGGCCGCCAATATGCGACCTTCGTGAATGACGAGAGCATTCCCGGCTATGCCACGCTCGACCTGTCGATCGGGGTGCATCTGGCCGACTGGCTGGACGGCAAGCGCACCGATCTGCGGCTGAACGCGATCAACGTCACCGATCCGCATGTGCTGGCCGGCGTGCAGGCGGTGACCACCAATGCGCGCGATGTGGTCGGGCGCGGCGGTACGGTCATTACGGGCAATGCGCCGGCCTATTATATCGCGGGCGGCGCGGCGGTCGTCGCCACCCTGTCGCGCGGCTTCTGATCGTGCAGGGCGAGGGCCACCGCGTCCACGGCATGGGGCTGGCGCTGGCGGCACCGACCTGGCCCGCGATCACGGACGGTGAGGCGGCGGCCGTGCTGTCGCATTTTCCGCAGGTCGCCCCGATCACGGCCCTGCGTTGGCACTCGCCGCGTCCCTTTTCCGCCGCCACGCTGATCGACACGGCGGGGGGCGCGCTGCTGCTCAAGCGGCACGACCAGCGGGTGCGCAGCGTCGCGGGGCTGGCGGCGGAGCATGGCTTCATCGCGCATCTCGCGACGGCCGGCCTGTCGGTGCCCGAGGTCCTGCGCACCGCCGAGGGGGCGAGCGCGGTGGCCCTGGGCGAGGGGACCTATGAGCTGCATCGCCAGTCGCCGGGCGCGGACCTGTACCGCGACCGCCCGTCCTGGACGCCGTTCCGATCGTACGACCACGCACATGCGGCGGGCCATGCGCTGGCCAAGATGCACCATGCCGCGCGCGGGTTCGATGCGCCGGCGCGTACCGCCCAACCGCTGGTCGCCAGCTTCACCATCCTGCCCGCGCATGACCCAATGGCGGCTGTGGACGCCTATGTCGCCGCACGGCCCGCACTGGCCGCGTTCCTGTCGGCGCGAAACTGGCGGAGCCCGCTGGCCGCGCTGTTCGCGGACGGGGCGAGCGGGCTGGCACCGCTTATCACCCGCCAGCCGTCGCTCTGGACGCATAACGACTGGCACCCGTCCAACCTGCTCTGGGCGGCGGACGGGATGGTCGCGACGGTGTTCGACTTCGGGCTGGCCGACCGGACCTGTGCCGCGCACGACCTGGCCACCGCGATCGAGCGGACCGCCTTTGCCTGGCTGGAGCTGGGGACGAAGCCGGATGACGCGATCGCCGACCTGCGTGCGGCGCGTGCGCTGATCGCGGGCTATGCTTCGGCCGGGCCGCTGTCGCGCGACCTGATCGAGACCGTCGTGCGCCTGCTGCCGCTGGTCCATATCGAGTTCGCGCTGTCCGAGATCGATTATTTCGCGGGCATCGTCGGCGATGCGGATGCCGCGCTATTGGCTTGGGAGGGCTATCTGCTGGGCCATGCCGACTGGTTCCTGTCGGGGGCGAGGCGGGCCTTTCTGGCGGACCTGCGCGAAGAGGCCGGCCGATGATGACGCCCCTGGAGATCGCAGCGGTCGCGATCAGCTTTCTGGCGATCTGGCTGACGGCGCGGCGCAACATGCTGTGCTGGCCGCTGAACCTTCTGGCCTGCGCGCTTTATTTCAAGCTGTTCCTCGATGTCCGCCTCTATGCCGACATGGCGTTGCAGGCGGTGTTCGCGGTCGGCATCCTTTATGGCTGGATCAGCTGGCAGCGCGACCGGGACAGCACCGGTACGGTCGTCGTGATGCCGCTGTCGCGCGGCGTGGGCCTGGGGGGACTGGCTGTCGGCGGGCTGGCGGCGCTGGCGATCGGGTGGTTCACCAGCCGGCATACCGATGCCGCGCTGCCCTGGCTGGACGCGACGCTCAGCAGCTTCAGCCTGGTCGCGCAATATTGGACCGCGCGCCGGCACCGCGAAAGCTGGCTGCTGTGGATCGCGGTCGACATCGTCTATGTCGGCATGTTCATCGCCAAGGGCTTGCTGCCCACCGCCGCGCTCTACGCGGTGATGATCGGCCTGGCGGCGATCGGCTATCGCGACTGGCGGCGGGCGGAACGGGGCTGATCCCCGCCCTTCCGGGGAAGGCCCGGAAGCGATGCCGCCCGCGTTCAGACCGCGCGGGCGCGTTCCTCGACAATCCGCTCCAGCATCGACAGCGGCATCGCGCCGGCCTCCAGCACGTCGTGGAAATGCTTCAGGTCGAACCGGTCGCCCGCGATCGCCTTGGCCCGTTCGCGCGCGCGCAGCCAGGCGGCGTGGCCGATCTTGTAGCTGCACGCCTGGCCTGGCGACACGCAATAGCGCTCGACCTCGCGCTGCGAACGGCCGGGGGCGAAGCCGACCGTGTCGACCAGATATTTGGTCGCCTGCGCATGCGTCCAGCGCTTGGTGTGGATGCCGGTGTCGACCACCAGCCGCGCCGCGCGGAACAGGAAGGATTGCAGATAGCCCGCCCGCTCGACCGGCGAGGCATAGCCGCCCAGTTCGTCGGCCAGTTGCTCGGCATAGAGCGCCCAGCCTTCGAGATAGGCGTTGAAGAAGGCGATCTTGCGCAAGGGATGGGTGGCTGCGCGCTGCGCGGTCGAGATCTGCAGGTGATGACCCGGCACGCCCTCATGATAGGTCAGGCTGGGCAGCGTGTATTTGGGCCAGTCATGCACGCTCTTCAGGTTGATCCAGTAGATCGCGGCGCGCGATCCATCGAGCGGCGCACGGAAATAATAGCCATTGGGCGCGCCGTCCTGGATCTCGGGCGCGACGCGGCGGATTTCGAGCGCGGCGTTGGGCGGGTTGCTGAACGCCTGGGGCAGTCGCGCCTGCATCCCTTGCGCACTGGCGTTGAGGCTGGCGAGCAGCTCAGCACGACCGGCATCGGTGTCGGCGAACAGCTGGGCCGGCAACCGGTTGAGCTGGTCGAGCCGTGCGCCGACGCTGCCTTGCGTCAGGCCCTGGCTGCGCAGGATCGGATCGAGCTGCGCGGTGAGTTCGGCGACCTGTTGCAGGCCCATGCGGTGGACCTCGTCGGGCGACAAGGTGGTCGTCGTCGCCTGCGCCAGCGCGGCGGCATAGAGCGCGTCGCCGCCCGGTATCGCCCAGACCCCGGCCGCGCTGCGCGCCGAGGGGCGCAGCGAGCGCAACAGCGCGATCTGGCGGTCGAGCGCGGGATAGACCTGATCGGCGACGATTCTGGTCGCGCGCGCCTGCCAGTCGCCGGCGATGTTGGCCGCGCTCGTCCGGCTGGTCAGCGCCTTGACCAGCTGGCTGTCGGCGGGCGCGGGCGCGCGCAGCTTGGCCATCTGGCCGAGCGCGAGGTCGAGCGAGAAGTCGGGGGCCAGCCGGCCCTTGGCGGCCTCGCGCCGCTGGACCTCGGTCTCATTGTCGAGCTGGCGGCCCATCAGCGACAGGCGGTCGAGATAGGCCTGCGCATCGTCGGCGGTCTTGACCGGGTGGGTCGAGGCGAGGAAGTCGGGCAGCGAGAAATAGACGCCGTCCTGCTGCGTGATCGGATAGGGGCCCTGCGGCGAGGACAGGCCGAACTTTTCGGGGCCGACCATGTTCGACTGGATATTGTAGAGTACGACCTCGCGATCGATCCGCGCCTGCGGCGACAGCGTGGCGGGGTCTACCGCGCGGACCAGCGCCTGCGCCTTGCGGCTGCGCGCCAGATTCTTGGTGATGGCGCCATAGCTGTTGTCGCCCAGCTTGTGGCGCAGATCGGCGTTCTTGCCGGTGTCGAAACCCAGAGACGTGGCGAATTCGGGCGACTCGCGCACGGTTTCGGCCAGCACCTGATCGAACACCGCGTTCAGCCGCGCGTCGCCGGGGGCGAGTGCCGTCCCCGACACCATCTGCGCGAAGGCGGGGATGGCGGGCAGCACGGTCGCGCCGGCGGTCGCCGCACTGGACAAGAGGAAGGTGCGACGATCCATGCTGATTTTCCCCGGCTTATGAAAGGCTTTGCGCTACGCTAGGCGACGGCGGGGTCGCCGCGCAAGCCGTGGATCACCCCCGCAGGATGATATCGGCGCCGTGCTTGTACGCGCGGATTTCCTCCTCGGTCAGGCCGTTGATCTCATGCGGGAAGATCAGCCAGTCGTTCGTCTCGTGGACGAAGAAGTCGGGCTTGAGGTCGGTGACGTTGCGCGACGGCTTGTAATAGACGGTCGCGACCTTCACGTCGTCCGGCAGGTTGTTGCGGCACCGCGCCTTCAGCTCATTGAGCAGCGCGCGGATCGAACGCCCGGAATCGAAGACATCGTCGATCAGCAGCAGCCGATCCTCGGGGTTGAGGACATCGACCAGATGGCCCAGGCCATAAATGCGGACCTGTGGCTCCTGCTGGTCGATCCCGGTATAGGAGGCGGTGCGGATCGCGATATGGTCGCTTTGCACCCCGCGATATTCGAGCAGTTCCTGCACCGCGATGCCGACCGGCGCACCCCCGCGCCAGATGCCGACGATATGGGTCGGCCGAAAGCCGGCGTCGAAGACCAGATTGGCCAGACGGAAGGAATCCTCCAGCAGGCGGTCGGCGGAGAGGTAGATCTTGGTGGTCACGACATCGCCCATCGTCATTGCGGCGCGACGGCTACGAACCCCGCGCCCGGATAGACGACCCCCTTTGGCGCGCAGCCACCCGAAGTGCAACCATGGCGTCGCAGGCGGCCCCCAACGGCCGCCCGCCACCCCTGCCGCCGGTCAGTCGGTGCTCGCCATGTTCGCCGCCGGCACGGCGGGCTGCCGGGGTTTGACGTGGCGGTCGAGCCAGTCGGTCATCTGCCACAGCGTCTCCTCGGTCGATTCCAGCGCGCGGTAGCCATGCGGTTCGTTGGGCAGGACGACATAGCGCACAGTCGCGCCATTGCCCTTCAGTGCGGCGTACATGCGTTCCGACTGGATGGGGAAGGTGCCGCTATTGTCGTCGGCGCCGCCGTGGATGAGCAGGATCGGCGCCTTGATCCGGTCGGCATAGGTGAAGGGGCTCATCTCGGTATAGGTGGGCGTCGCCTGCCAATAGGTGCGCTGTTCGGCTTGGAATCCGAATGGGGTCAGCGTGCGGTTATAGGCGCCCGACCGCGCGATGCCGGCGCGGAACAGGTCGGTATGGGCGAGCAGGTTGGCGGTCATGAACGCGCCGTAGCTGTGACCGCCCACCGCCATGCGCGTGCGGTCCCCGACGCCCAGCTTCACCACCGCATCGACCGCGGCTTTCGCATCCTCGCGCAGCTGCTTGACATAGGTGTCGTTCGCCTCCGCGCCGCCCTCGCCGATGATCGGCATCGCGGGGTTGTCGAGGACGGCATAACCCTGGGTCAGCAGGAACAGGTGGCTGATGCCGCGCGGCCGCACGAAGCGATTGCCCTGGTCGACCGTCTGCCCGGCGACCTTGGCATCGGTATATTCCGCCGGATAGGCCCAGAGCAAGGTGGGCAGCGGCCCGTCGCGCTTGGCGTCATAGCCGGCGGGCAGATACAGCGTGCCCGACAGCGGCACGCCATCGGCGCGGTTATAGGTGATCGTCCGCTGGGTGACGCCGGCGAAGACGGGCGCGGGATCGGCGAAATCGGTGATCGGCTTCGCGCCGCCGCCCTTGACGGTGCGCACGACATAATTGGGGGGCTGGGTCGCGCTCTCGCGCCGCGTCAGGATGCGCTGGCCCTTGTCATCGAGCATGGCGACGACCGGTTCGTAATAGGGCGCCCGGGCGGTCCAGAGCCGCGTCTGCGCGCCGCCGGTCAACGGCATGGTGGCCAGGAAGGGAAAGGCCCCCGCCTTCGTCGCGCCCTCGCCGGTGACGAAGACGCCGTCATGCGCGGGCGTGAAGCGCATCACCGGCTTGCCCGCCGCGTTGTCCTCCATGACCGGGTCGCCCGGATCGCCATATTGGTCCTGATAATTGCGGGTCAGCAGCATCCGCGTCTCGCCCGGTCGCGACGGGGCGATCGCCAGCCGGTGCTCGGTGCGGCTGCGCCATTCGCGGTCGACGACCATGGCGAAGCCGTCATCCCCCCACAGCGTCGCCGCATAGCGCGCCGGCGTGCGGGCCAGCTCGACCGGCGCGGCGTCGAAGGGTGCCGCCTGCATCATCACCTTGTCGCGAACGGCCAGCTTGAGGCGCGGATTGCCGCCGTCCAGCGCCTCGGCCCAGACCAGCGTCGCGGGCGCGTCCGACCGCCACTCCGCCTCGCGTGGGCCTTTCACCGTGGCGTCGAAATCGACCGGCAGATCGTCGGCGAGCGGACGGTCGACCAGCGTGCGCACCGGCTGCCCCTCGATGGTCGAAACCGCGATTTCGGTCGGAAAGAACCGCGCGGGCAGCAAATAGGAATAGGGACGCTTCAGCCGCTCGGTCAGCAGATAGCGGCCATCGGGCGAGACACTGAAGTCGCGGACGAGGCCCGGCGTGCCGATCGCCGTCGCGTTGCCATCCAGCCCGATACGGACGAGCTGGCCGGTGAAATAATGGTCGAACAGCGCCTCGTCATGCGCGTCGCTCAGTAGATCCTCATAGGTGCGCGCGGCCGAGGTGCGGCCGCTGCTTTCCTGCACGACCGGGCCGGTCGGCGTGGTGGCCGGGGCGGGCGGCGCGCCGCGTCCGGCGGGCACGGTGTAGGCGACGAGGCCCTTGCTGTCGGGCATCCAGGCAAAGGGCGTCCCGAACGTGCCGTTCAGGCCCCTGGCGATGGCGCGCGCCCGGCCGTCGCGCTCGGCGACCCAGAGCGACAGGCCATCGGCATCCTGCGCATAGAAGGCGACGCGGTTGCCGTCGGGCGACCAGTCGGGCGCGGCGAAGCGCAGACCGGCGGGCAGCGCGACCGCGACCGTATGGCCGCTGGCGATGTCCTTGAAACTCAACGCGTTCAGCCACTGGACGCGGACCTCGGCCTGGCCGTTGGTCGCGGGGTCGATACGGTATCCGCCCAACCGCAGGATCGGTTTCGACAGATTGGCGATGGTCGGCAGGTTCTCGCGCCCCAGGATCGCCAGGGTGCGGTGATCGGGACTGACCCGGACCGCCGGGGTCGGCGGGGTTTCCAGCGCGCGGGCGATCGCGTCGGGGGCGCGATGATAGGCGGTGCCGGGCGTTTGCGCGGTCGCGGCGGAGGCAAGCAGGACAGCGATCAGGCAGACACCGGTGCGCATTGGTAACCCCTTGTGATGACGGCCCGTTCATGTGGCACGGCGACACCGCACCGGCCAGCGTTTTCGCAGGGGTCGGATCCACCGGTCGATCGGGGACCGGCATGACGCGCTAGGCGCGCCGCCCTTGGCCATCGCGCGACGCGAACAGCGCCTGCATCGCCGCCATATTCTCGGTGCCCCAGGCGCATAGCGGCTCCAGCGCGTGGGCCAGGCTTTGCCCCATATCGGTCAGCGCATAATCCACGCGCGGCGGAACCTCCCGATAATCGCGCCGGATCAGCACGCCGTCCGCCTCCAGCTCCTTCAGCTGCTGGATCAGGACCTTGTCGCTGACGTCGCGCACCGCGCGCTTGAGTTCGCCGTAACGGGTCGGCCCACGCAGCAGGAAATACAGGATCAGCGGCTTCCACTTGCCCGAAATGACCTTGAGCGTGGCGTCGAGCCCACAGGTGAAGGCCGGCGCGGCCGGGGCGGGGGAACCATTATCGCGGGAATGAGGCATTTTCTGGTACTTACCAAAAGGTGCATACTTGCCGATAGGTATGCACGGGGCCAGCTGCGTGCAACCCATTTGATGGAGGCACATATGACGCGATTGGAAGGCAAGACCGCTATCGTCACCGGCGGTGGCACCGGCATCGGGCTGGCGACGGCCAGGCGGTTCGTGGCGGAAGGGGCGTTCGTCTATCTGTTCGGGCGCCGCGCCGACAGGCTGGACGCGGCGGCGGCGACACTAGGCGGTCATGCCCATGCGGTCGCCGGGTCGGTGACCGAGGCGGATGATCTGGACCGGTTGTTCGACACGGTGAAGCGCGAGCGCGGCACGCTTGACATCCTGTTCGCCAATGCCGGCACCGGCGCGCTGATGCCGCTGGCGGAGATCACGCCCGACCATGTCGACGCGACCTTCGACGTCAATGTGAAGGGCACGATATTCACGGTGCAAAAGGGCCTGAAGCTGATGACGGCGGGTGGTTCGATCATCCTGACCGGTTCGACCACCGGCGTCATGGGCACCCCGGCGTTCAGCGTCTACAGCGCGTCCAAGGCGGCGGTGCGCAACCTGGCGCGCAGCTGGGCCCAGGATCTGCGCGGCACCGGCATCCGCGTCAACGTGCTGTCACCCGGACCGACGCTGACCGAACTGGCCGCCGAGGTGGTGGGGCGCGATGCGATGATCGAAATGGGCGCCACGACACCGATCGGCCATATCGGCGACCCCGCCGAAGTCGCGGCCGCCGCCGCATTCCTGGCATCGTCGGACAGCAGCTTCATGACCGGTAGCGAGCTGTTCACCGATGGGGGCCTGGCGCAGATCTGACGACACCGGCCGGCGGGCCGGATCCCCGCCGGCTCCGGGCATGGGTTCCGGCACCCGCCCTATCGATGGCCGCCCCGCCGCGACGGACAATCGCCCCAGGGTCGTCGGCCTCGACGCGTTTTCGGCATGAAGGTTATGTCGGAACCGCTATGAGAATGAACGGTGCCGCGCGGAGGGACCCGCACCGCCCCGGGTCAATGATCGTGATGGTCATGCCCGTGCGGCACGTTGCGCAGCGCCTCCAGCACCTCCTCGGTGCGCGCCGGGTCGCCGATCGCCAGCACATGACCCGCGCTGTCGGCGGTCAGCGGATCGCCGTTCCAGTCGCACATGCGTCCCCCTGCGCCCTCGACCACCGGCACCAGCGCGGCGAAGTCGTGCAGCTTCAGCCCCGATTCACAGACGATGTCGATATGGCCGCTCGCCAGCAGCCCGTAATTATAGCAGTCGCCGCCATAGACAGGCCCCTGCCGGGGACTATTGCCGCTGATCGCCGCGACCAGCGCCATGTAATGCGGCACGTCCTCATCCTCGAACAGATGCGGGCTGGTGGTCGCGATCGTCGCGCCCTCCAGTTCGGGACAGGGCCGGGTCCGCGCCGGCTGTCCGTTGAACAGCGTCGGCCGCCCCGTCACGCCCAGCCAGCGTTCGCCCGCGATCGGCTGGTCGATGATGCCCAGCACCGGCCAGCCATTGTCGACCAGCGCGATCAGCGTGCCGAAGATCGGCCGCCCCACGGTGAAGCTGCGCGTGCCGTCGATCGGGTCGAGCACCCATTGCCGGCCGGTCACGCCCTCCTTGACGCCATATTCCTCGCCATGGATGCCGTCGCCCGAGCGTTCCGTCTCCAGGATGCGGCGCATCGCCGCCTCCGCCTCGCGGTCGGCCAGCGTGACGGGCGAGTTGTCCGCCTTGATCTCCAGCCCCATGTCGCGGCGGAAATAGGGGCGGATCGCGGCACCCGCGGCGTCGGCCAAGGCCAGCGCCAGGTCGATATCGGCTTTATGAACGGACATGGGACATGCGATAGGATAGCGCGGCGCGATCAGCAATGGACGGCGGCCATGCGAAAGGTTACGCATTAACCTTGTTTTAGAAGGATCGATCGCGATGCGTCACCTGCTTGGCGTTGTTCTTGCGTTGTTGGCCGTACCCGCTGATGCCGCGTTGCGTCCCGGTGCGGCCGCCCCCGACTTCACGACGCGCGGCGCGGTCGCGGGCAAGGTCTTCACGCTGAACCTGAAGGATCAACTGCGCCACGGCCCGGTCGTCCTGTATTTCTTCCCCGCCGCCTTCACCAGCGGGTGCAGCGCCGAAGCACGCGCCTTTGCCGAGAAGATCGACGCCTTCCGCGCCGCCGGCGCGCGCGTCATCGGCATGTCGGCCGATCCGGTCGACAAGCTCGCCGCCTTTTCCAAGGCCGAATGCGCCGGCAAGTTTCCGGTGGCGAGCGCCGGCCCCGCGATCGTGAAGGGCTATGACGTCGCGCTCGGCCGCCAGATGGAGGGGCGCGACATCACCTCGCGCACCAGCTATGTCATCGGTCGCGACGGCCGCATCGCCTTTGTTCATGACGACATGAACCCGGCCGAACATGTCGCCACCACGTTGGCGGCGGTGCGTGGACTGACCGCCAAGCGCTGAGTATAGCGCGGGCGGGGCCAATATGAATAAAGGACAGGGTGTCGGATCGGCGCGGCGCATCCACGGGGGAGATGTGATGCCAGGGTCGATCGCGGCAGATAGCGCGCCATGACGTCGGACAAGCTGTACAATCGTATCGGCCAGTTTCTGGAGGATCACCGCCTGGTCCCGGACCCGGCGCACTATGCCTTCGTCCATGCGATCCTGACCCAACCGAACAGCAGCCTGGCCAAGGCCGCCGCCGAGCTGATCGACGGCGGCGTGCGCCTGCATCAGGATGACATCCAGCGGCTGGGCGGCCCGGCCGCCGGTCAACGACCGATGACCCGCGAAGAGCCCGTCGCGCCGTCCGAGCCACCGCCGCGCGATCATCTGGTCGACCCGGCGGAGACGCGTACCGACGCGCTGGCCGAACAGACCCAGGGCCATGTCGAGGCGCTGTCGGCGATGATCCGCACCATACACGCCGACACCTCGGCCTTCAGCGCCAATCTGGAACGCAGCGCGGCGGAGATCCGGCGCGGCGAGCCGATCGGGCTGGCCACGCTCGCCAAGCTGACTGGCGAGATGCTGGAGCGGATCCATGACAGCGAGCGCCGGCTGGAAAAGGCGACGGCGGAGGCCGACGCGCTGCGCGAGAAGCTGGTCGAGGCCCGCGCATCGGCGCGCCGCGATCCGTTGACGGGGCTGGCCAATCGTCTGGCGTTCAACGAATCGATCGGTCAGTGTTTCCAGGCCCCCCAGTCCTGCTGCCTCGCGCTTTGCGATGTCGACCGGTTCAAGCGAATCAACGATCAACATGGTCATGCGGTCGGCGACCGGGTGCTCAACGCGATCGGCCAGATCCTGAGCGAGGAAGGCCATGGGCATCTGGTCTGCCGTCATGGCGGCGAGGAATTCGCGATCCTGATGACCGGGGTGACCATGGCGCAGGCGCACAAGCTGATCGACCGGGCACGCGAAGCGGTGCGCGAAAAGCGGTTGCGCGTGCGCGAGACGGGCGAATCGATCGGCGAGGTAACCTTCTCGGCCGGGCTCACCGGCTTCCGCCCCGACGACACGCACGAGACGGTCTTCGCACGGGCCGATGCGCTGCTGTACCGCGCCAAGAACGAAGGCCGTAACCGCATCTGCAGGGACTGAGATTTCCCGCCACCAGATGGCGGAAAATCCCTTGGCAAGGTGGCGCAATTTCCCACAAATCGCGAGCCTGTTTTATTTTCCCTTATGCAACAACGGCTTAAGAAACTGGCACGGCCCCTGCAAAGCTCCCGGCATCGGTCACCAACACCTGGTGGCCGGACCAAAAAAGGGAGTTTCACCATGTTCCAGACCGTTCAGGCCCGTCAGTTCCTCGTCTCCTGCCTCGGCGCGCTGGTGTTCGCCGGGCTGGCGATCACCAGCGCCGCGCCCGTCTTCCCGATCGCCTGACGCCATGCGTCGGCATCCCGCCATCGGCCGGGTCGTCGATCCGCGACGCCCGGCCCGACACCGGGGTCAGGCGACGGCCCCGACCAGCCCCACCGGGGCTTCCTCATCGCGCGAATAGGTCCCGGTCAGCACCCCGGCGGCCAGCACATGCCCCGCCATCGCATCGAGCATCGCGCCGCGCCCCGGCGTCTCGCCGGCCGGATCGACCCGCGCGTCGAGCGCGAACAGCTGAAAGACATAACGATGCTCGCCATGCCCGCGTGGCGGATCCGGCGGCAGCCAGCCTTCGCCCAGATAGGAATTGCGGCCGACATCGCCCGCGTCGGCCGAACCCGGCCCATCGGCGACGATCGCCCCTTCGGCCAGTTCGCCGCGATGGGACGGCAGGTTCCAAACGATGGCATGGACCAGCGGTTGCGGCGTCGGCGCGTCGGCATCCTCGACGATCAGCGCCAGCATGGCGGTGCCCTCTGGCGGATCGCCCCAGAACAAGGGGGGCGACACCCCCTCGCCATCGGCCGTGAACCGTTCGGGCAGACGCGCCATATCGCCAAAGGCCGCGCTGTTGAGCGACAGGCTGGCCGGCGGGGCCAGATCGGCGCGGGTGATCGCCAGCGACTCGACGCCGGCGCGCCAGCCGCTCATCGCCTTGCCGAGCCAGGCGGGCAGATGTTCGAGCATGATCCTCTCCTGTTCCTGAAGGGTCCTAGCGGGCGGCCGGCACCGCGCGGGCCCGCCAGACGCCGAGCGTATCGATCGCACCGCGACATTCGGGCATGACCGCTGCGCGCAACAGCCGGAACCGGGTACCGTCCCAGCCATATTGCGCGGCATCGCCGCAATCGCCGAGCCCGCGCCCCTTGGCCCAGCTCGACAAACGGCCCTCGCGCGACCAGTCGGCGTTGACCAGCACCCGGGGCTGGCCCGCGGGCTTGGGTTCGCCGAAGTCGAAGGCATAGTCGAACGCGGCCGGCGTCAACCGCGCGTCGCGCCAGATCAGGGGCTGTACGATATAATTATAGGCCCCCGCCCCGCAGGATAGCAGGACCAGCGTCGATCGTCCGTCCAGCCGATGCGCATCGGCGCTGACCGGACTGCCGTCATCGGTCGCGCAGCCATATTGGCGACGCGCGGCGTTGATCGCGGCGGCGGGAATGGCGGGCGCGGCACCGGCTGGCGGGGTGACGATCCGCACCACGGGCAGCGCGGGCGGTTTGCGGCGATAGGCGGCGCTGCCCTTGGCGACCAAAGCGGTCCGCGTTCCCGCGCGGTGCTGCCGATCGTCCATGTAGCGGAACGCCGCCGCCGCCCCGCGCAGCGACAGGGGATGCGCCGTGGGCGTCAGGATCGCTGCCCGCCGCCCGCGCACCAGCGCGGTGACCAGCGCGCTGGCCGATGCGCCGCGCCACGTCCCCTCGTCCTGCCGCGTCAGGGGGGTGGATGCGACGGCGCGGCCATCGACGCGGACCGTGGCGCTCGGCGCCTTGCCGGTCATGTCCGCGACCCGCACCGACAGGCCGCCATCCTCGTCCCGTCGCACCAGCAGGCCGGCATCCTGCAACATGCCGTCATCCGCCGACAGCGACGCGGCCTCGCACCGCCCGCCATTGTCGCACGCGACGATCCAGTTGTGGAAGACCCGGGGCTTGGCCGGCACCGGATCGGCAGGCGCGGCCGCCGCCGACGTGACGCCGACCAGTAACAGGGAGGCCAGGATCAGGGGGGCCGGGTACGGTCGATTCATATATCCCTCAACCCGCTTGCTAGCGAACGCGTTCCGAAACGGATAGGGCGTTGACCAAAGACACAAGGAGAGTTTCGCGATGAAGTCAGTGGGCGTGATCGGGGCGGGGCAGATGGGCGCGGGCATTGCGCAAGTCTCGGCGGCGGCGGGCTATCAGGTCAAGCTCGCCGATGTCTCGGCCGAACGGGCCGAGGCGGGCAAGGCGGGCATCTCCAAGGCGCTCGACCGGCTGGTGACCAAGGAAAAGATGACGCGGCAAGACGCCGACGCGCTGCTCGCCCGGATCGAGGCGGTCGGCAGCCTGTCCGCCATGGCCGATTGCGAACTGGTGATCGAGGCCGCGACCGAGCGCGAGGCCATCAAGCGCGCGATCTTCGAGGAGGTCGGCAAGGTGATGTCCGACACCGCGATCCTGGCGACCAACACCTCGTCCATCCCGATCACCCGGCTGGCGCAGGCCGCGCCCGATGCGGGGCGCTTCGTCGGCGTGCACTTCTTCAATCCGGTGCCCGTCATGGGCCTGATCGAGCTGATTCGCGGCCTCGCCACCTCGGACGAGACGGTCGCGCGGGTCGAGGGCTTCGCGCAGGAGCTGGGCAAGCGCGTGGTGCACGCCAATGACGCGCCGGGCTTCATCGTCAACCGCGTACTGATGCCGATGATCAACGAGGCGATCTTCGCGCTGGGCGAAGGCGTGGCGACGATTCCCGACATCGATGCGGCATGCCAGCTGGGCCTCAATCACCCGATGGGGCCGCTGACGCTCGCCGACTTCATCGGTCTCGACACCTGCCTGGAGATCACCCGCGTGCTGTTCGAGGGCACGGGCGATCCCAAGTTCCGCCCCGCCCCGCTGCTGATCAAATACGTCGAGGCGGGCTGGTATGGCCGCAAGACCAAGCGCGGCTTTTACGACTATACCGGCGCGGAGCCGGTGCCGACGCGCTGATCGCGTCCGGCCGTACCCGCCCCGCCCTTCAGGCCCCGGTTTCAGGCGGGGGTGCGGGTGCGGCGGATCGGTTGCGGCCGGCTGGTCGCGACGGCGCGGAGCAGCCGGGCGCGCTCGCGCGGCACGCTGGCCATCACGGTGGCGAGGGACTGGGCGCGGACATGCGCGCGGAACATCATGCGGGTCATGGCGGACCTCCTTCGGGTTCGTGGTTCGAGCCCGGCGGAAGGTCGGCGAGGATCGGCGTTTAGCGGGCCGACATCGTCGACCCCGTCAGGCCCGTCAAACGGTCGGCAAGAACGTGGACGCGGGTGCGTCTACTGTCCTCGTCGCCGGACAAGGGACTAGATCGGGGCATTGTGATCCTAAGCGTGAGTCGGCTCTCACGGCCGACAGGGGCGCCATAACGCCCCACCGCACAAGGGATCAACCCCCCGAAAAATCCCTATGATTCCTCCCCCTGCAAGGGGAGGAAAAAGCGGGTCAGCCGATCAGCAGGCCCGCCAGCGCCGCCGACATCAGGTTGGCCAAGCTCCCGGCGATCAGCGCGCGGATGCCCAGGCGCGCGATGGTCGGACGCTGGTTGGGGGCGAGGCTGCCCGTCACAGCCATCTGGATCGCGATCGACGAGAAATTGGCGAAACCGCACAAGGCGAAGGTGACGACCGCGACGGTGCGCGGCGAAAGCTGCGCGGCCTGCTTGCCCAGGTCGATATAGGCGACGAACTCGTTGAGCACGATCTTCTCGCCGAACAGCCCGCCGGCAATGCCCGCTTCCTTCCACGGCACGTTGAGCAGCGCCATGATCGGCTGGAACACATAGCCCAGCAACGCCTGGAAGCTCAGGCCCGGCAGGCCGACCAGATTGCCCAGACTTCCCAGCAGGCCGTTCGCCAGTGCGACGAGCGCGACGAAGGCCAGCACCATTGCGCCGACCGCGACGGCCAGCTTCACGCCGGTCTGCGCGCCTTGCGCCGCCGCCATGATGATGTTGGCGGGCTTTTCCTCGTCATGCGTCGCCTCGGCCAGCGCGATCTTCTCGTCCTCGATCACGTCGCCCAGCGGCAGCTGCCCGGCGGGCGGCTCGATCCGGTCGGGCATGATGATCTTGGCCATCAGGATGCCGCCGGGCGCCGCCATGAAGCTGGCCGCGAGCAGATATTCGATCGAGATGCCCATCGAGGCATAGGCCGCCAGGATGGTGCCCGCGACGCCCGCCATGCCGCTGGTCATCACCGTGAACAGCTGCGCCGGGGTCAGTCCGGCCAGATAGGGACGGATGACGAGCGGCGATTCGGACTGGCCGACGAACACGTTCGCGGCGGCGCAGAGCGATTCGACCTTCGACACGCCGATCACCTTCTCGATCGCGCCGCCCAGCCAGCGGACGACCAGCTGCATGATCCCCAGATAATAGAGGATCGAGACGAGGGCGGCGAAGAAGATGATGACCGGCAGCGCCTGGATCGCGAAGTTGCGACCCAGCGGATCGGAGGCCAGCGCGCCGAACAGGAACTTGGTCCCCTCATTGGCATAGCCGAGCAGCCCGGCGACCCCGGCGGACAGGGTCTGGAGCACCTTCTTGCCCCAGGGGACGTAAAGGACCAGCACCGCGATCCCCGCCTGCAGCGCAAAGGCCGCGCCGACGACGCGCAGCCGGATGGCGCGGCGGTCGGTGGACAGGGCGACCGCGATCGCCAGAATGACGAGAATACCGGCGATACCGATGGCAAAACGATTCATGCGCGCTGCTTAACTATTCCCGCGTGTCGGGTGGAGGATGCACGCGGCCCCCCGGCTGCGCGGGGGTGCATCATAAGCATGGCGCGGGGCGACCGCCATAGTTTTGATTGGGCGATGGAATTGCGACGGAAATCCTCCCCGGCACGGGGAGGATCACCCCGTCAGCCCCGCCGCGGTCGCGAGGCTCAGAAACGCCAGGAAGCCGATCGAATCGGTCGTCATCGTCACGAACACCGACGATGCGACCGCCGGGTCGGCGTCGAACCGGTCGAGCGTCACCGGCACCAGCACCCCCGCCAGCCCGGCGACCAGGATGTTGGTCATCATCGCCGCCGCGATCACCAGACCGAGCGCAGGGTTGCCGAAGACCAAGCTGACGCCCACCCCGATCACCGCCGCGACCGTCACGCCGTTCATCATCGCCACGCGGATTTCGCGCATGATCGCGCGCGCGGTGTTCGACTGGGTCAGCTGGTTGGTCGCCAGCGCGCGGACGGTTACCGCCAGCGTCTGCGTCCCCGCATTGCCGCCGACGCCCGCGACGATCGGCATCAGCGTCGCCAGCGCCACCATCCGCGCGATCGTGCCCTCGAACGCGGCGATCACCGAGGAGGCGACCATCGCGGTGATCAGGTTGGCGAGCAGCCAGCGGACGCGGCTTTTGTAACTGTCGAGGATCGGCTCGTTGATGTCGCCCTCGCCCGCGCCCGACAGGCGCAGCACGTCCTCGCCCGCCTCCTGCTGGATGATGTGGACGATATCGTCGACGGTGATCATGCCGACCAGCCGCCCGCTGGCATCGACCACGGCGGCCGAGATCAGCGCATATTTCTGGAAGCGCAGCGCGACCTCTTCCTGGTCCATGTCGACCGGGATCAGCGTCTGTTCGCGCTTCATCACATCGCCGATCGCGATTCCGCCGGGCGCGCGCAGGATCCAGGAAAGCTGACACGTCCCAATCGGTCGGTGGCCGGGATCGACGACGAAGATTTCCCAGAAATCGGTCGTCATTTCCTCGTCGCTGCGCAGGAATTCGATCGTCTCGGCCACCGTCCAATGTTCGGGCACCGCGATCAGCTCGCGCTGCATCAGGCGGCCGGCGGACTCCTCGGGGAAGGACAGGGCTTCCTCGATCGCGGCGCGGTCGTCGGGATCGAGCGCGCGCAGCACCGCGCGCTGCTCGTCCTCGTCCATGTCCTCGATGATCGCGACCGCGTCGTCGGTGTCGAGTTCCGACGCGATGTCGGCGACTTCATGCGGTTCGAGCGCCTGGATCAGCTGCTCGCGCACATAGTCGTTCATCTCGGCGAAGACGTCGCCGTTCAGCAGGTCCGCGACCGCGCGCGCCAGGCTGACGCGTTCCTCGTCGCCGACCAGCTCGAACAGATCGGCGATGTCGGCGGGGTGGAGCGGCTCGACCAGCGCGCGCGCGCCTTCGTCATCGCCCGCCTCCAGCGCGTCGAGCACGGCGGTCACATATTCGGGCTTCAGCCGGTCGTCTTCGTCCAGCTGGGTTTCGGGTGGCAGGGTCTCGGTTTCGAGTTCGGGGAGTTCGGTGTCGCTGATCTCGGCCTCCCTCGATCGATCATGAACGCTGTGTCACGCCTCTAAACTGCGATGGCGGCATTTGCCAGCGGGCACCGGAATGCCTACCTGCGGGGCATCAACCAAGGAAGACCCCTTATGGCCGAGACTTTTTCCAAGCTGACCCTGACGCTCGAGAGCGGCGATGTCGTCATCACCCTGCGCCCCGACCTGGCGCCTGAGCATGTCGCGCGCATCGGCGGGCTTGCCAATGAAGGCTTTTACGACGGCGTCGTGTTCCACCGCGTGATCCCCGGCTTCATGGCGCAGGGCGGCGACCCCACGGGCACCGGCATGTCGGGTTCGGACAAGCCGAATTTGAAGCAGGAGTTCAACGCCGAGCCGCATGTGCGCGGCACCTGCTCGATGGCGCGGACCAACGATCCGAACTCGGCCAATTCGCAGTTCTTCATCTGCTTCGACGACGCGCGCTTCCTCGACCGCCAGTACACGGTCTGGGGCCAGGTCGAGAGCGGCATGGAACATGTCGACGCGCTGCCCAAGGGCGAGCCGCCGCGCAATCCGGGCAAGATTTTGAAGGCGACCGCGGAGTAATTTCCGAACGCTGGATGGAAGGGGGGAGTCTCGAAAGAGGCTCCCCCTTTTTTGTTTGGGCCCCGCCGACCGCCCCAAGCACGCCCCCCCCCGCAAGCGGGAGGGGATGGGGGAGGGAACGCCACGGGCGACAGTCTCTATGAGACCCCATGCCCTCCCCAACCCCTCCCGCCTGCGGGAGGGGCTATCGTGTGGGGAGAGGTCACGCGCCCCCTCAAACGTCCCGAAACACAGGCCGCCGCCGCTCCATGTTCGCCCGCACCGCCTCACGGAAATTCGTCCCCTGCATCAGCGCCACCTGCTCGGCGCTCTCCATCGCCAGCATCTCCTCCGACGCAGTCCCCATCGCCCCGAACAACCGTTTGGCGCTCCTCACCGCATCGGGGCTGCGCTCGGCGATCTTGGCGGCCAGCGCCAGAGCCTCGGCGCGCGGGTCCTCGACCAGCCGCGTCACGAACCCCGCCGCCTGCGCCTCGGCCGCATCAAACTCGCGCGCGGTATAGACCCATTCGCGCAAGCAATCCTCGCGCACCCCGCGCCACAAGGCAAAGCCGCCCATGTCGGGGACGATCCCCCAATGCACCTCGCGAATCGCGAACCGGGTGGCGGGATGGGCCAGCCTTATATCGGCGCCCGCCATGATCTGCGTGCCTCCACCGAACACGACACCGTGAACCGCCGCGATCACCGGCACCGGCAGGGTGCGCCAGCCCCAGGCAACCTGCTGCACCAGATTGGCCGGGCCATGGGCCCGCGTCGACAGGTCCAGCCCCGCCAGATCGCCCCCCGCCATCGCCGCCATGTCGAGTCCGGAGCAGAAACCATCCCCCTCGCCCGACAGCACCACCACGCGCAGGTCAGCGCGCACCGCCAGCGCATCGATCGCCTCGGCCAGCGCATCGAACATGGCGCGGTCGATCGCGTTCAGCTTCTCCCCGCGCGCCAGCCGGACATCGGCGACGCCGTCCGCCATCTCGATCGTCACCCGGTCCTGCACCATCGCTCTCCTTTTGCGCTTGTCGCATGCTGGTGTAGACCATCGCCTTATGGGGTTCGATATGGAACGCTTCGTCGCGATGGGTGGCCTGGGCGGCGGGCATGGACGGCATCTGGGCATCGGCTACCGCGCGCATGGCGAGGACTGGGCCGAGTTGGCGCTGCCCTATGACGCGCGGCTGATCGGCGACCCGGCGAGCGGGGTCATCGCCTCCGGCCCGATCGTCGCGATGATGGACATGGCGACCAGCGTCGCGGTCTGGTTGAAGCGGGGCAAGTTCGAGGCGCATGTGACGCTCGACCTGCGGGTCGATTATCTCCGCCCCGCCGTGCCCGAACGCACGGTGATCGGGCGCGGCGAATGTTACCGGGTCACCCGCAGCATCGCCTTCGTCCGGGGCATCGCGCATGACGGCGATCCCAACGATCCGGTCGCGCATGTCGCGGGTACTTTCATCGGCATGGCCGCATGAGCGCGCCCCGGACCGCCATCGGGCAGGCGATGGAGTTGCCGCCCTATGCCGAATGGCTCGGCTGTTCGATCGATTGGGTCGAGGGTGATCCGCACCTCGTCATGCCGTTCGGCGAGCATGTGATGGGCTGGCCGGGGCTGCTGCAGGGCGGCGCGATCGCCGGGCTGCTGGAGGTCGCCGGCATCGCCGCGCTGACCCACCGGCTGGCGGGTGACGGCACGGCGCGGATCAAGCCGGTGACGATCACCACCAATTACTTGCGCACCGGCCGCGACCGGCATCCGACGCGTGCGGTCGGCACCATCCTGCGCCTCGGCCAGCGGACCGCCAATGTCGAGGCGGTCGCCTGGCAGGAGGATCGCGACAATCCGATCGCGACCGCCCGGCTGAACTACCGCATCCTGCGCGGCTGAGGCTTGGCCAAGGCCTGCTTGATCGCGGCATCGGCGACCGGCGCCATCGCGGCATAGCCCGCCGCATTGGGATGCACCCCGTCGGTGCCGTAAGCGGGGTTCAGCGCGTCGCCGACATGGAGCACCGACCAGTAATCGGCATAGGTCGCGCCCACCCGCTTGGCATAGTCCTTCAACCACGCATTCAGGGTCGCGATGCGCGGCGCGGTGGCGAGGCCCGGCTTCCATTCGAAATGATCGGCGGGCGGGATCGAGGCCAAGATCACCCGGATACCGTTCGCTTGGGCCAGCTGGACCATCGACATGATATTGCCCTCGACCTGCGCATCGGTCGTCGGGCCGGTATTGCCGGCAATATCGTTGGTGCCCGCCATGATCTGGACCACCGCCGGATGCAGGTCGATCACGTCCTGGCGGAAGCGCAGCAGCATCTGCGACGTCGTCTGCCCGCTGATCCCGCGCCCGATCCGACCGGGGGTAAAGAATTGCGGCATCTTGCCGACCCAGCCCTCAGTGATCGAATCGCCCATAAAGACTACACGCGGCTGCCCCGCCACCGGCGCCGACAGCTTCGCATTGTCGTCGCGATAGCGCGCCAGATAGGCGAAGTCGTTGTGCAGCCGTTCCTCCCATTCGCGGGTCCACCGCTGTGCATCCGTTTCCTTCGGCGCGGTCTGGGCGCAGGCGGGCGCGGCGAGCGTCAGCGCCATCAGCGCGGTGAGGATCACCCGGCTCACGGGCGCAGGTCCGCTGCGGTCGCGGTCACGTTCCAGCCGCGCACATTCACCATCGGTTTGTCCGCCTTGGCCGTGGGGTAGCGTATCTCGATCACGCGGGTCTCTCCGGGCATCAGGGTGACGTAATTGTCGCTGAAATAGGCGGGCAGCACCTGGGCACCATCGGCGTTCATCACGGTCAGCTTGGTCTCGATCGCGGGCACCGAACCGTTATTGGCCAGCGTCACGTTCGCCAGCGTTTCCTCGCCCTGCGTCTGTGTCGTCGCGCTCGGGGTGACGTTCGCCGCGCCCATGCCGGTCAGCGCGCGGTAACCGGCATCGTCGGCCGCCTGCCAATAGCTGTTGGTCGACAGCAGCTGCCCGCCCGCATCGGTCGCCTCCAGCCGCACCAGCACCGCGCCGCGCTTCATCGCATTGGCGAGGTCGAGCGTGAAGGCCGGCGTCACCGCCTCGCCATTGGCGACCAGCTTGGCCTCCTGCTCGCCCTCGGATCGGCCGTCGAGCCCGACGATCCTCGCGCGCACCTGCACACCCTTCAGCGCGTCGCGGGTGTTGTTGACCAGCACGACGCGGTGGTCGGGCAGGTTCATCTGGACATGGATCGGCTCGGCGGCCTTCTTCACGCCATAGAAGGCGGCATGGGTGTCATAGTCGGACGAGAAGATCTGCCATGCCGAGGACGGCCAGGCGGGCTGCGTCATCCACAGCATCCGGCCCGAATTTTCCGTCCAGAGGCCCGCATTCATCCCCTCGAAGATGGCGCGATAGGATTCATACTCCATCATCTGCGCCTTGCGCTCGAAGTCCTCCAGCCCGGTGGCGGGACCGAAGCGGCGTTCAAGCACGTCCATATAGGTCTTCACCGCGCCGTTCCCGGTCTGGTGCCAGTCATGATAGGCCCAGACATCGCCGATCGGCCAGCGATCCGCCTCGGCCGGGATGGTCCGCTTCCATGATTCCAGCGTCGGCAGCGAGGGCGTGCCGACCTCGACCGAAAAGCCCTTGGCGTGCGTCGTGAAATACTCGACCGGCGGCCGCCAGTTATACGGCCCCGAGCCCTGCAGGTTCACCGCATTGGACGAGGGCATATAGAGCCGCGTGCCGTCCTCGGCGCGCAGGAGGGTGTCGAGCCCGCTATTAATGATCGGCTGCGGCACCCCCTCGTTCCGGCCGAACCAGGCGACGATCGAGGGATGGTTGCGATAGCGGCGCACCACATCCGCAGCGTTGGCGAGGAACAGCTGCGGGTCCTCGGCCTCCATATTGTAATCCTGGGTCGACTCCCAGAAATCGGACAGCACCATCAGGCCGTACTCGTCGGCCAGGTCGAAGAAGCTCTCCTCGGTATTCTGCCCCACCCAATTGCGGATGATGTTGAGGTGCGCGTCGCGGTGCAGGCGGAAGAACGGCTCCAGATGCGCGCGGTCGACGCGCTTCATGAAGTCGTCCATGCCGATATTGCCGCCGCGCGCCGCGATGCGCACGCCGTTGACCCGCAAGGTCAGATAGGGGGCGAGGCGCGGATCGTCGGTCAGCTTGGCGACCGCCGCCGACTGGTCGCCGCCCGGCGTGAAGCTCATCGCCCAGCCGTTCGCCGTTTTGCGGATGCCCTTGTGGCTGGTGTCGATCAGCTTCGGCCCGCCGCGCGCGCGGTTGAGGTCCAGCGTCACCCGCTCCAGATCGCCGTCATCGTCGAACAGCGACAGGTCATAGGTCACCTGCCGCATCCCGAAGCGAAGCGCCTTCCTGTCCGACAGCGCGCCATCGACCGCCGCCGTCAGCGCCAGATCGTGCAGCGCCGGGTCGCCGTAACCATTGGGCCACCAGAGGCGCGGGTTCTTGACCGACAGCTGCGGAAATTCGCTGGGCGACAGGACGGCGCGGATCGTCTGGCCCGGCCCCACCGTCACCAGCTTTTCGACGACCACATCGTCGAACACCGCGCGCACCATGGTCGTCACCTGCGCCTGGCCGTTATTGGTGACGGGCACCGCGATCTCGACATCGGCGACCGAGTTGTCGGGCTTGGGCAGCGTCGTCACGACCTGCGGGTCGCCGATCACCGCCGGGCCGGTCGCGGCCAGCGTCACGCCCTGCCACAGCCCAGTGTTGCGATCGCGGACGCTAGGAATCCAGTCCCACCCTTCTGTCGCGACGAAGGTCGGGCCATCCATCATCTGGACGCCGCCATTCTCGCCGACGCCCGCCGTCATCGACTCCTCATGCGCGATGCCGGGATGCGGCGGCGGCGAGACGCGCACCGCAATCGCGTTGCGCCCGGCCGCCAGCGTCACGGGGAAGCGGCCCCGGATGAAGGCACCCTTCATCGTCCCCGCCATCCGGCCATTGACCCAGACCTCGGCGGAATAGTTCACGCCGTTGAAGGTCAGCCACATGGTCCGCCCAGCCGCCTCTGCTGGCGTGTCGAACTCGGTGCGATACCAGTAATCCTGCCGCGCCAGCGTCTCCGGGATGGACAGGTTGTTCAGCCCGATCGTCGGATCGGGATAGACGCCGCGATCGACCAAAGTGGTCAGCACGGTCCCCGGCACGGCTGCGGCATACCATTTGCTGGCGTCGAAATTGCCCTGCGACAGGTCCGCACCGCCGGGGCCAACCTTGGCCGCCTCGATCAGTCGCCAGCCATTCACCGCCCATTGGCCGGTCGCGGTGGATACCAGCGCGGGGGCCTTCGGCTCGGGCTTGGCGGTGCCGCTGGTCGGGATCGGGGCCTTGGACTGGGGGAGCGTCCAGGCGTCCTGCGGTACGGTCTGTCCCTGCATCTGCCGGGTCTGATAGGGCCAGCTTGGGCTGCCGGTCTGGAGCGCCAGTTTCGCCGGATCGGGCGCGCGCCGCGCGGCGACGCGGATGGCGAGCGGGTCGACCGCCTCGCGCACCATGCGGAAGTCGATGACCTTGCCCGCGAAAACCGGCTGATACGCACGCGGGGCCAGCGTCGCGACGCCCGCCACCGGCGCCAGTGTCAGCCCGCGCTGCACCACCTGTCGGCCGTTGACGAACAGCCGCACGACCTTGCCGTCATAGCTGGCGGCGATATGCGTCCATTTGTTGCGATCGGCGTCGCCGCCGCCCTGCACCACGCCCGCCTCGGTGACGAGCGCCGGCTGACCGTCGACCAGCGCCAGATAGCGTCGTGGGCCGCTGGCGGGGTCGCCGAAGCCGCCGATCAGCATCGTCGTGCCCTTGCCGCCCACGCTGCGCGGCTGGACCCAAGCGGACAGCGTCCAGTTGGTTGCGGCCACCGGGGCACGATCGATCGCGCGGGTGTAGAAATCGCCACCGGGCGGCAGATCGGCGTTGATCGGCCCCAGCGGTTGCGCCGGCGCAGGCGGGCTCGTCTGCGCGGTGGCCGCAAGGCTCCACATCAGCGCCGTCATCGATGCCAGAGCCCCCACCGCTCTTGCCGCCGCCACGCCCATGCCTGCTCCTCTTGAATCGCCGCCGGATAAAGCAAATGAAAAGCCCTAAAGTCAAAGGGCGTGCGCTTAACGCCCGAAGCGGTCGATCGCCTCGCGGATGCCGGTCCAGACTGTACCGAGCTGTTCCGGCGTGATCGAATAAGGCGGCATCACATAGACGGTGTTGCCCATCGGCCGGACGAGCAGGTCGGCCTCACGGAAATGCGCCAGCAGCCGGGGGGCGAGGTCGGAGAGATAGTCCTGCCCCGCGCCCAGCTCGAACGCGGCGATGGTGCCGAGCTGGCGGGGATTGCGCACCGATGGCTCGCTGGTGATCGCCGCAAGGTGCCGCGCTTGCGCCGCCGCCAGCGTATCGATCCGGTCCTGCACCGGCTCGTCGCGCCAGATCGCCAGATTGGCCGCCGCCGCCGCGCAGGCAATGGGGTTGGCGGTGTAGCTGGACGAGTGGAAGAACTGCCTTGACCGATCGGTCTGCGACCAGTGCGCCTGGAAGATCGGCTCGATCGCCAGCGTCACCGCCAAGGGCACCGCGCCGCCGGTCAGCCCCTTGGACAGGCAGAGAATGTCCGGCACCACGCCTGCCTGTTCGCAGGCGAAGAGCGTGCCGGTACGGCCCCAGCCCGTCATGATCTCGTCGGCGATGAAGAGGACGCCGTGAGCGGCGCAGATGTCGCGCATCGCGGCCAGCGTCTCGGGCGCGTAGAGCAACATGCCGCCCGCGCCGAGGATCAGCGGCTCGACGATGAACGCCGCCGCACCCGCCCGGCACGCCGCCTCCAGCGCGTCGAGCGTGGCTTGCACGTCGCTGGGGAAGGGAATGGTGCCGACATCGAACAGCAGCGGTGCATAGGCCCGGTTGTACACGCCGCGCGCGCCCACCGACATCGCCCCGATCGTGTCGCCATGATAGCTGTGTTCGAGGACGAGGATGCGGTGGCGCGGCTCGCCCCGGTGGAGCCAGTATCCCAGCGCCATCTTCAGCGCGACCTCGACCGCCGTCGACCCGGAGTCGGAGAAGAACACCCGCGTAAGCTCGAGCGGGGTGATCCGCACCAGCTCGGCGGCGACCGCCTCGGCGGGTTCGTGCGTCCACCCTGCGAAGATGATCTGGTCGAGCTTGCCGGCCTGCTCCGCGATGGCGGCGCTGATGCGCGGATGGTTGTGGCCGTGCGTCGTCACCCACCAGCTGGAAATCGCGTCGATCACCTCACGCCCGTCGACCGTGGTCAGCACCGCGCCGCTGGCGGCGGCGACCTTTGGGATCGGCTCGCCCAGACCATGCTGGGTGAAGGGGTGCCAGACCGGCGAGGTCATCGGAAATCCTCGACATCGAAGTTCGCGGCGAACGCCTCGGCCAGTGTCTCGCGATTGAGAACGTCCAGACGCGGCAGGCGGCCGAGCCGCTTCACCTCGGCGATTGCGGCGATGGTCGCCTCGCTGTCCTCGACGCCTTCGCCGACGAATGCGATGCCGAGGATCGGCACCCCGCGAGACCGCAAGGCCTCGATCGACAACAGGCTGTGGTTGACCGTGCCCAGCCCGGTGCGCGCGACCAGCACCACCGGTCGGCCCCAATGGGCGAACAGGTCGGCGAACAGCATCTGCCGGGTGATGGGCACCAGCACGCCCCCCGCGCCCTCGGCCACCAGCGGCCCCTCGACCTCCGGTAGCGCCAGCCGCGCGCGTTCGATCGTCACCCCATCGATCTCGGCGGCGCGATGCGGCGAGCAGGGCGTCTTCAACCGATAGGCGGAAGGCAGGACCGGCCGCCCACTGAGCCGTGCGATGGTCTCGGCATCGCCATGCCCGTCCTCGTCCGTCCCCGCCTGCACCGGCTTCCAGTAACTCGCCCCCAGCGCACCCGTGAGTGCGGCGGAGAAGACGGTCTTGCCGATTTCGGTATCGGTGCCGGTGACGATGATGGCGCTCATGCCAGAACCTCTTGCAGTGCGTCGTCGAGCGCGAAGATGTCCGCCGCCTCGACATTCAGGGTGATGGACAGCCGCAGCCGCGCCGCGCCCACCGGCACGGTCGGCGGGCGGATGCCGCGAATGTCAAAGCCGCGCGCCTGCAAAGCCTCGGCGGTGCGCATGGTGCGGCCATTGTCGTGCAGGATCAGCGGCATGATCGGAGTGCCCCCCGCCAGCGCGCCATGTTTCGCCAGATGCTCGCCCGCCAGCGCGATCCGGTCGTGCAACGCCGCTCGCCGCTCAGGCTCGTCGGCCAGAATATGCAACGCCTCGCGCACTCCGCGCGCCATCAGCGGCGAGGGCGCAGTCGAGAAGATGAACCCCCGCCCGCGATTGACCAGATAGTCACGCACTATACGCGGCCCCGCGACCAGCGCGCCCTCGCACCCCATCGCCTTGCCGCAGGTGTGGAGGGTGACGACGCGCTCGCCGGGCGTCGCGAGCCCCTGCCCCCGCTCGCCGAAGACGCCGGTGGCATGCGCCTCGTCGACGATCAGCATGGTGTCGTGCCGCTCGGCCACCGCCATCAGATCGGCGAGCGGCGCGGTGTCGCCGTCCATCGAATAGAGGCTTTCGGCCGCGATCCAGACCGTCCCCTTGCCGCCCTGCGCCCGCCACGTCCCGATCGCGTCCTCGAACGCGGCCGGATCGTTATGCGCCGCCGCGACCGATGCGGCCCGCGACAGCTTCATCCCTTCGTGCATGCTGGCATGGACCAGCGCGTCATGGACGATCAGGTCGCCGCGCTGCGGCAGCGTCGCCATGATCGCGACATTGGCGGCATAGCCCGAGGAGAAATACAGGCTCGCCTCCGCGCCGAAGAAGGTGGCGGCCTCGGCCTCCAGCGCCTCATGTTCGGGATGGTTGCCGCGCAGCAGCCGCGAGCCGCCCGAGCCGACGGGCACCCCCTCCTCGACCGCGCGCGCGATGGCGGCGGTGAGGCGCGGGCTGTTCGCCAGTCCCAGATAGTCGTTGGAGGCGAAGTCCTTGCCCGCCATCGGGGCCAACACCCGCAATCGGTCCCGCGCGGCCAACCGGGCCAGATCGGCGCGATGAAAGTCCAGCATGGGGGCTTCCCTAACCGGCTGAGTCAGGGAGCGGAACCGTGTTTCTGAGGGATTCCCTTGGCCTTCGACTTCGCTCAGGCTGAACGGAGGTTTGTATGGGGGGCATGTTCCC